>JACXUS010000050.1 GCA_014763785.1 Sphingomonadales bacterium
GGATAGAGCGTTGCCCTCCGAAGGCAAAGGCCGCACGTTCGAATCGTGCTGGGTGCGCCACCTCCCCCCGCCTGTATTTGCAGCCCCGATCCGACCGGGTGCCTCAGCCCTGCCCGCGCAATGCGGCCAGCTCGGCCTCGAGCGCGGCGATCTTGCGCTCGCGTTCCTCGATCGCGGCGGCCACATCGGCGGCCTCGAACCGCTGCGGGATATGCTGCGGGCAGTTCACATCCCAGGCCTCGACCGTGATCACCAGCGCCCGCGCGGTCCAGGGCGGGTTGCCCGGCATCAACAGCCTCTCGACCAGCGCCGGGTCATCCTCGACCATCCGCCCGCGGCCCCAGATCTTCACCCGCTTGCGGTGCATGTAGTCGATCAGGAACAGCTCGACCCGGTCGTTCTCCGACAGGTTGCCGAGGGTGATATATTGCTGATTGCCGGGCAGATCGGCCATGGCCAGCGTGCGGCTGTCGAGCACCTGCAAGAAGCCCGGCGGGCCGCCGCGGTGCTGCACATAGGGCTGGCCCGCGGCGCTGGCGGTGGCCAGAAACATGCTGCGCTGGGTGGCGATGAACTGCGCCAGATCGCGGGAAATGTCGATCGGCCATTCGGCATCGCGATAGCGGTCGCGCCCGCCGAGCCGCTCTTGCGCGGCCAGCACGGCGGGCGAAAAGGCCAGCCCCTCGGGCGAGCGGTCGAAATCGGGCATCGGGTCCCCTCCCGGCAGGATGCGCCGCACAAGGATAGTGGCCCGCGGCGGCGGAACAAGGATAGCGGGCCGACCCCGGGGGGCAAGGACGCCCCCCTCGGCCTTTGGTCGTAGGGCCGCTCAGCCCAAAAGCTCGTGGCAGAGCTCGAGCCCCGAGACCAGCGCATCCACCTCGGCCCGGGTGTTGTAAAGCCCAAAGGAGGCCCGCGCCGTGGCCGAGACGCCCAGCCACTCCATCAGCGGCATCGCGCAATGGCTGCCCGCGCGCACCGCGATCCCGCGCTTGTCGAGGATCGTCGAGATATCATGCGCATGGGCCGGGCCATTCAGCGTCAGCGAGAAGATCGCGCCCTTCTGGGGCGCCTGCCCCTGGATGTTGAGCCAGTTGAGCCCGCCCAGACGCGCCTCGGCATAGGCGCGCAGATCGGCCTCGTGGGCGGCCACGTTGTGCATGCCGAGCCCCATCAGATACTCAAGCGCGACGCCCATCCCGATCTGCTGCACGATGCCGGGCGTGCCCGCCTCGAAGCGCATCGGGGGCTTGGCATAGCTGACCGTGTCGCGGCCGACCCGCTCGATCATATCGCCACCGCCAAGGAAGGGGCGCATCTCTTCCAGCCGTTCAGAGCGTATGAAGATCGCCCCGGAACCGCTTGGCCCGTATAGCTTATGTCCGGTGATCGCATAGAAATCGCAGCCGATATCGGCGACATTGACGGGCATGTGAACCGAGGCCTGCGAGCCATCGACCAGCACCGGCACGCCAAGCCCGCGCGCGCCTGCGCAGATCGCCTTCACATCGACCAGCGTGCCGAGCACGTTCGACATATGGGTGACGGCGATCAGTTTCGTGCGCGGGCCGACGGCCTCCAGCACCTTGGCCGGATCAAGGCTGCCATCGGCCTCGGGCTCGACCCATTTCAGCACAACCCCTTGGCGTTCGCGCAGAAAATGCCACGGCACGATATTGGCGTGATGCTCCATCACCGACAGCACGATCTCATCGCCCGGCCCCAGCCGCGGCGCGGCCCAGGCGTAAGAGACCAGATTGATCGCCTCGGTGGTGCCGGTGGTGAAGACGATTTCATCCTCCGACGGCGCATTCAGGAAGCGCGCGACGATCCCGCGCACGCCCTCATATTTCTCGGTGGCTACATTAGAAAGGTAATGCAAGCCCCTGTGAACATTGGCATATTCATGTTCATAAGCATGGGTGATCGCGTCGATCACCACCCGCGGCTTCTGCGCCGAGGCGCCGTTGTCCAGATAGACCAGCGGGCGGCCGTTGACCTCACGGGAGAGGATCGGGAACTCGGCGCGGATCTTGTCGATATCGAACATCGGGGCCCTCCTCAGGCGGGCGCCGGGACCGGCACGATCCCCAGCGCAACAAGAACGATCCCGGCGATCAGGGCACTGGCGATGAAGCCCGCGATCACCCCCGCGCCAACCGCCATCAGGTTGGTGAACCCATGCAGCGCGGCCACGAAATTCACCAGAAGCCAGAACATCAGCCCGACCAGCCCCAGCGTCGCCAGCACCGCCACCAGCGGAAAGAGCACCATGACCACCATCTGCACGATCTGGCCAAGGATCAGCACGAATTCGATCCAGGCCAGCAGCACCAGCGCATCGGCAAAGCGCCCCCGCCCGCCGACCTGCCGCCCCATGACGGTCACCATCGCCGCGCCATAGATCAGCAGCGCGCCCTGCAGCAGCGCCAGCGACACCGGCGATTGCGCGGGGCCCAGATCGACCTTGGTGACGAAGGCAAAGACGATCTCGGCCAGCGTGCCCAGCATCGCCGAGAGCACCACGACCACCGCCAGCGCCAGCGCGCGTGCCTGCCCCGGCAGGTTCAGCGCAAGCAGCGCCGCCGCCGCCTGCTGCGGCGCCCTCAGCGTCAGCCAGACCAGTGCCTTGATCGTCTCGGTCGTCATCTTGCCTCTCCTGCGGTCGCGGGCGGCGCGCTGAATTGCGTCACCCTCAGCCCCACGATCCAGAACGCCATATAGGCACCGAAGACGCCCAGTGAAACCGCCATCAGCTGCGGACCTGCGCCGATGAAGCCCTGCACCAGACCTTGCAGCAACATCAGGGGGCTGGCGGCCAGCAGCGCCCAGAATTGCGCAAGCCGCCCGCCATAGTAATCGCCCCGCCCGCCAAAGGCCCGCGTGACCAGCGTGCCAAGCGCCGCAAGCCCATAAAAGAGCGGCGCGGTCGCCGCCAGCGCCAGCGCCGTGCCCAGCATGAGCGCCGACAAGGGCTGATCGGGCGCCTCGAAGGCAGTGCGCGCCAGCCGCGGCCACTGGCCGACGAAAATCACCAGCAAAGCGGCAAACAGGAAGGTGAACAGCCGCGGCTCGGCGCGCGGCTGTTCGAAATGGGCGCGCAGCACCGCGCCGGGCGCGCGATAGCTGCGCAGGATGTCATCGACCGCGGCCAAGATCAGCCCCTGTGCCGCGCCAGCCAGGCTTCGAGGCGGCTCTGGATCTCGTCGCGCAGGCCCTCGTCCTCGATCTCGCCAAGCGCGTCGGCCACGAAGGAAATCACCATCAGGGCGACGGCCTCTTCCATCGGCACCCCGCGCGAGCGCAGGTAGAACAGCGCCGTCTCGTCGATCGCGCCGGTGGTCGAGCCGTGGCTGCATTTCACATCGTCGGCGTAGATTTCCAGCTCGGGCTTGGCAAGGAACTGGCTGTCGTCATCGAGCAGCAGCGACTGGCTGATCTGATAGCCGTCGGTCTTCTGCGCGCCGGGTTTCACCAGAATCTTGCCCTGGAAGGTGCCGACCGCGCCGTGTTTCAGCACCTTCTTGAACACCTGACGGCTCTCGCCGCGCTCGGCGCCATGGGTGACGAAGACGGTATCGTCATGCAGGAAGGCGCCGGTCGCGCCGTCGCCCAGAGCCGCGCCCGCGACATGGGCCATCGCGTCATTGCCGACGATGTCGATCACGCATTCGTTGCGGGTCAGCATGCCGTTGGCGGTCAGCGTGAAGCTTTTGAACAGGGCGGCCTCGCCCACGCGGGCGAAGATATGGGTGATCGCGCGGCGCTCGTGGTCGCGGCCCTGCACCCGGATATGGTGGAAGCGCGCGGCCTTGGCCACGTCCACTTCCATCACCTTGTTGAAGCGCGCGCCCGCGGGGCCGGTCTCCAGAAGGGTCAGCTCGGCCCCCTCCTCGAGCTTGATCACATGGTGCAAGATCGGGTCGGAAACCTCTGAATTATGGACATAAATCAGGTTTATGGGACGCGCGGCACGGCCCGTCACCCGGATCAGGACGCCGTCCGTCGCGGCCGCCGTGTTCAGCGCCGCGAAGGGCCGCGCGACGGGCTTTTGGCCCGCGGTTTCAAGCGCGCCATAGAGCCCCGCCGCCCAATGCAGATCGGCCGCCTCCGCCAGACGCGAGATTTCCACCCCGGCCAGCTCCGGCGCATCCGAGGCCGCAGCATCGAAAACGCCATCGACGAAGACCAGTTTCACCCGGTCAACCGTGTCAAAAACGGGCGCTTCGTCGTTGATTTCAAGGGGTTTTGCCGGAATGGCCGCGGGCGCGTTCAGGCTTGCCGGATCGGTCCAGCGCCAATATTCATCGCGCCGCCCGGGCAGGCCCATCGCGCCCAGACGCGCCAGCGCCTCGGCCCGCGCGGGCGCAAAAGCCCCGCCGCGCGGCAGGTCGAGCGTGGCCAGCCGCGCCTCGACCGGGGTCGGTTTCGCGGCCGTGCTCATGCCAGAACCCCGCTCAGGCCATGCTCGGCGAGGATCGCCTCATAGCCGTTCTGCTCGACCTCGAGCGCCAGTTCCGGCCCGCCCGATTTCAGGATCCGGCCATCGGCCATGATATGCACCACATCGGGTTTGATATGGTCGAGCAGGCGCTGATAATGGGTGATCACAAGGAAGCTGCGGCCCGCATCGCGCAACGCATTCACGCCCTCGGCCACCAGCCGCATCGCATCGACGTCAAGCCCGGAATCGGTCTCGTCGAGGATGCACATCTTCGGCTCCAGCATCGCCATCTGCAGGATTTCATTGCGCTTTTTCTCGCCGCCCGAGAAGCCCACATTGACCGGGCGCTTGAGCATGTCGGCGTCGATTTTCAGGGCGGCGGCCTTCTGGCGGACGATTTTCAGGAATTCGCCGGCGCTGAGCTCGTCTTGCCCGCGCGATGTGCGCTGCGCATTCACCGCGGTGCGCAGGAAGGTCATGTTGCCCACGCCCGGGATCTCGACCGGGTATTGGAAGGCCAGGAACAGCCCCGCCGCGGCGCGCTCTTCGGGCTCCATCTCCAAGAGCTCCGCGCCCTCGAGCGTCGCGGACCCCTCGGTCACCTCATAGCCGTCGCGGCCCGAGAGGACATAGCTCAGCGTCGATTTGCCCGAGCCGTTCGGCCCCATGATCGCATGCACGGTTCCAGCCTCGATCGTCAGATCGACGCCTTTCAGGATAATTTTATCCTCTTCTTCAAGTTTGACGTGCAGGTTCTTGATTTCCAACATCTTCTTGCCCTTTTCGTCGGCGCCTCACAGGGCGCGCAGATAGGTGGTCAGGATCTGGCCGAGGCGGTCGGCCGGAATGGCGGCGGGGGTGAGTTCAAAGATCGCCATCCGCCCGACGAGGCCGGTGCGGGGGCTGAAACTCTCCATCTCGTGATAGGCGGGGCGGTCGGCGTAATCGTCCCAAAGGAGCGTCACCGGCCGGGTGATGCGAAAGAGCGTGGTCAGGAAACAGGCCGCGCGGAAGCGGCCATCGACCAGCACCACATCGGGATGCTTGAAATCGGGCCGGTCCCAGACCGAGACGGAATAGAGCGGCCAGCGGCGGAAGCTCGCCTCGCTCGCCGGGTGGCCCCAATCGCGGGTTGGGCCGATATGGGCGTGATGCAGGATCACTTGGGCCGCGGGGGGATTGGCCTCGAACCAGCGGCCAAGACCGGCAAGCCAGTCGGCATCGCTCTCGACCGAGAACACCGTCTTGCCGGGCATCTCGGCGGCGAGCGCCGTCGAGCCGCCCGAGCCATATTCGAGGATCACCCCGGCGCGGGCATAGGCCAGGCGCAGGGCCTCGGCCTCGGGGGCGGGCAGGGTCAGATGCGGGCGCACCAGCGTATCGGGCGCGACGGCGGTTTCGGGGGTCACACCCATGCGCGCCCCCCGTGGCCCCGGCTCAGATCGCGAAGATCAACCCGCGGAACATGAAGGTATCGGGCTGCGCGATATGGGTTTGCAGCGCGACCCATTCCGGCGTGAAGAGCGTGGCCGACAGATCGGGCAGCCAGAAGGCCAGATTGTGCATCAGGCAGAGCGCCGCCCAGACGCCCGCGCTTTGCGCCAAGGCCAGCTCCTTCGCGCGCAGCCGGAAGGCCTGCGTCAGCACGAAACTGACCATCATCCCCAGCACCATCGCCAGAATGAGCGGCGCATCGCCCGTGGGCGCCTCGGCCGCCGCGGGAAACGGCACCAGCCGCGCGCGGATCGCGGTCGAGATCGGCAGCGCCAGCGCCCCCAGCCCGAAGGCCATCACGAAGCTCAGCGGGTAAAGCGCATTGCGCATCAGCCGCCGCGCGCCCCCCTCGCGCGGGCGCAGCGCCTCGAGCGATTTCACATAGACCTCGGCCTCGCCCACATGCAGCGCGAAACTTCCCGCGTGGCTCGCCCGCGTCCGTTCGATCCGGGCGAGACGGTCGGAAAAATTGGTGGTCGATACGGTCATGGTCGGCGCCGGCTCCTCTCAGGTGCTGCGCCGACAGAACCACCCGATCTTGCCCGAAATGCGGCAAGCGGATGGGAAAACCATGACCTGCGGCGGCCTGTCTCACCCCACCGACCCTTCGAGGCTGATCGCAACGAGGCTTTGCGCCTCCATCGCGAATTCCATGGGCAGCGCCTGCAGCACCTCGCGGCAGAAGCCGTTCACCACCAGCGCCACGGCCTCTTCCTCGTCCATGCCGCGGGCGCGGCAATAGAACAGCTGATCGTCATCGACCTTCGAGGTCGTGGCCTCGTGCTCGACCCGGCTCGAGTTGTTCTTGACCTCGATATAGGGCACCGTATGCGCGCCGCATTTGTCGCCGATCAGGAGGCTGTCGCATTGCGTATAGTTGCGGCTGTTTTTCGCGCGCGGGTGCATGCTGACGAGGCCGCGATAGGTGTTTTGCGCCTGACCGGCCGAGATGCCCTTCGAGACGATGCGGCTCCGCGTGTCGCGGCCCAGATGGATCATCTTCGTGCCGGTATCGGCCTGCTGGAAGTTGTTGGCGATGGCGATCGAGTAGAATTCGCCTTGGGATTCATCGCCGCGCAGGATGCAGCTGGGGTATTTCCAGGTGATCGCCGAGCCGGTCTCGACCTGGGTCCACATCACCTTGGCGCGGGCCTCGCGGCAATCGGCGCGCTTGGTGACGAAGTTGTAGATGCCGCCCTTGCCCTCTTCGTCGCCGGGGAACCAGTTCTGCACGGTCGAATATTTGACCTCGGCATCTTCGAGCACGACGATCTCGACCACCGCGGCATGCAGCTGCGCCGTGTCGCGTTTGGGCGCGGTGCAGCCCTCGAGGTAGCTCACATAGGCGCCGCGGTCGCAGATGATCAGCGTGCGCTCGAACTGCCCGGTGTTTTCGGCGTTGATCCGGAAATAGGTGCTCAGCTCCATCGGGCAGCGGGTGCCCGGCGGGACATAGACGAACGAACCATCGGAAAACACGGCCGAATTCAGCGTGGCGAAGAAGTTGTCCGACTGCGGCACGACCGAGCCGAGGTATTTCTTCACCAGCTCCGGGTGTTCTTTGATCGCCTCGGAAATCGAGCAGAAGATCACCCCGGCTTCCGCCAGCTTGTCCTTGAAGGTGGTGCCCACGGACACAGAATCGAAGACCGCATCGACGGCCACCTGACGTTCGCCCTCGACGATATGCTCGGCGCCCTCGACGCCTGCAAGGATCAACTGTTCCTTGAGCGGGATGCCGAGCTTCTCATAGGTCGCCAGCAGCTTGGGATCGACCTCATCGAGGCTCTTCGGCTTCGTCTCCATGCTTTTCGGACGGGCGTAGTAATAGAGGTCCTGATAGTCGATCGCCGGCACCTTGAGCAAAGCCCAGTCGGGCTGCGCCATGCCGACCCAGCGGCGATAGGCGTCAAGGCGCCACGCGAGCATCCATTCGGGCTCTGCGTTCTTGGCCGAAATCAGCCGGACGATATCCTCGGAAATGCCCTTCGGGGCATAGTCCATCTCGATATCCGTGTCCCAGCCGTATTTGTACGAGCCCATGTTGACCACGGTCTCCACCGTTTCCCGGTCCACGCCCTCACGGATATCCAGTTCCTGATTCATCACCACTTTCCTTTCCGCGTCAGTGCCTTGCGCGGTGTTTTTCATGTGCCGCGCGGAAGCTTTCCGCAAAGCGCAGCACGTCAGTTCGTCCAATCCCCGGCCCGATCGAGATCCGCATCGCGCATCCCGCCTGATCCTCGGGCCAGCCCATCGCCGCAAGCACCCGGCTTGCGCGGACCTTGCCCGAGGAACAGGCCGATCCCGCAGAGACCGAAAACCCCATCAGGTCCATGCGCATCACCTGCGTCTCGCCCTTCCAGCCGGGGCTTATCACCGACAGTGTATTGGGCAACAACGCGGGCATCCCGCCCGGCGCCGGCCTGTCTCCCGATGTCTCCCAACCCGGAAAATAGACTTCTTCGCTCGGGAATTCCAGTGCCTCTTTTAGAATATTTCTAACTTCGGCCACCTCGTCCCAGATACCATTGGCCAGATCGCGCGCGGCGGCCTCGGCGGCGGCGCCGAACCCGGCGATGCCGATCAGGTTCTCGGTGCCCGCGCGGCGGCCCATCTCCTGCCCGCCACCCCGCAGCTGCGCGGCCACATCGGTGCCGCGTTTCACCACCAGCGCGCCGATCCCCTTCGGCCCGCCCAGCTTGTGCGCCGACACGATCCCGGCCGTCAGCCCAAGCCAGTTGAAGGCGAAGGGCACCTTGCCGAAGGCTTGCGTCAGATCGCTCAAGCCCAACCCCTCGGGCAGGCTCTGGATGACCCCGGTTTCCGAATTGGCCAGCTGTAGCGCGGCGCGCGCCGGATCGGGCACCGCCACCCTGCCCCAGCCATCGACCGCCAGATCGGCGCGGCACCAGGCCGAGACCGCATCATGCTCGACCGCGGCGCAAGACATCTCGCGCCCCGACAGCGCCAGCGCCGCCGCCTCGGTCGCGCCCGAGGTGAAGATCACATCCGCCCCCTCGGCCCCAAGCGCCGCCGCGACCTGCGCGCGCGCCCGCTCGATCAGCGCCTTGGCCGCGCGGCCCTCGGCATGCACACTGGACGGGTTGCCCACCACATCCATCGCCGCGACCATTGCAGCCCGCGCTTCGGGGCGCAAAGGCGTGGTGGCGTTCCAGTCAAGATAGAGGCGCGTCATTCCAAGGGCCCTCCCGGCGCGGCCGTCGGATGCCTCCGGCGGGAGTATTTCGACCAAGAAGAAACAGCGGCCCCAAGCGATTGGCGGGCTTCTTCTTGGCGAAAATACTCCCCGCGGAGCGTCCCGTAGCCGCCCGATGCGCCGCCCGCGGGCATTATTCGTCCACGACCGAGAAGAGCGAGGGCACCGCCGGGCAGGGCTTGAGCCCGTTTCTCACCACATCTTCCAGCGTCGTCTGATGCAGGAAGACGAAGACCTGCGCGCTGAGGCTTTCCCACAGGCGATTGCTCAGCGATTGCGCGCGCGAGCCGGAAATCCCGCCCGAGGCGCCCGCGCCCACATGCAGCGCGCTGACGGTCTCGTCCACCGCCTCGAAAATCTCCGAGATGCGGATCTCGGCCGGGGTTTTCGCCAGCTTGTAGCCGCCCCCCGGGCCGCGCACCGAGGCCACGAGGCCCGAGCGGCGCAGCCGCACGAAGAGCTGTTCGAGATAGGGCAGCGAAATGTCCTGACGGCGCGAGATCTCGGCCAGCGAGGTCATCCCTTCGCCCGGCACCATCGCCAGATCGACCAGCGCGACCATCGCATAGCGCCCCTTGGTGGAAAGTTTCATACCCGCCTCCGCATGACCCGCCGCCCGACACGCCCGCGCATCCTGCCTGCATTGGGTGCAAAGCATTGACGCGGCGCCCGGCTCCGCTTAACTCAACCGAACCCGAAATCCGGCCCATCGGCCGGGATTGCCCCGTCCTAGGGTCTTCGTGCGCATGCGTCAAGCTGAGCCGGGGTCGCAGGGCCGGGCCAGATGCAGGAACAGGCGAGAACAGATGCCCGAAGTGATTTTCCCCGGCCCCGAAGGACGCCTTGAGGGCCGTTACCACCCGCAACCCGCCCCCGATGCGCCGATCGCCATCATCCTGCATCCCGATCCGCAATATGGCGGGACGATGAACAACCGGGTGGTGTACAACCTGCATTACGCCTTCCACCGGCTCGGCTTCACCGTGCTGCGGTTCAACTTCCGCGGCGTGGGCCGGAGCCAGGGCGAATATGATCAGGGTCTGGGCGAGCTTTCGGATGCCGCCTCGGCGCTCGATTACCTGCAGGCGATGAACCCCAATTCCAAGCATTGCTGGGTGGCGGGCTTTTCCTTCGGCGCGTGGATCGGCATGCAGCTTCTGATGCGCCGCCCCGAGATCACCGGCTTCATCAGCGTGGCGCCGCCCGCGAACATGTATGATTTCAGCTTCCTCGCGCCCTGCCCCTCGTCGGGTCTGATCATCAACGGCACCGCCGACCGCGTGGCGCCGCCGAAGGACACCGCGACCCTTGTCGGCAAGCTGCGCGAGCAGAAGGGGATCACCATCACCCACGAGGAAATCGAGGGCGCGGATCACTTCTTCAAGGATGACGAAGCGCATATGAAGCCGATGATCGAGCATGTGCAGGCCTATGTGAAGCGCCGCCTGACCGAGGGGTCGCGCTGATGGCCTTGCTCGAGGAGCTGGCCGAAAAGCTGGCCGCCGATGTGATGGAGACCCAGAACCGTCTGGGCGCCTCGGCCGAGCGGCTCTATGTCGAGGTCGGCAATTACATCGGCACCTCGTCCCCCTCGCTGCAGGAAGCCTTCATGACCGCCTGCCGGCTGCATCTGGCCGAGCAGCGCGGGCGCAAGTTCTTCGATCAGCGCGCGGCCGCGCTGGCCGAGGCGGGCACGAGCGGCAAATGAGCGATCCCGCGCAGGAGCGGCTTGCCGCGCAATTCGCCTTCCTGCGCGAGATCGAGCGGCTGAAATCGGTCACCCGCGCTACGCCCATTCACGATGCGAGCCGGTCGGAAAACTCGGCCGAGCACAGCTGGACGCTGGCGCTCTATGCGCTGGTGCTGGCCGATCAGGCGGGCCCCGGGGTCGATGCGTGGCGCGCGGTGCGGATGCTCTTGATCCATGATCTGGTCGAGATCGACGTGGGCGATGTGCCGATCCATTCGGGCGGTGGCGCGGCGCATGGGTCGCAGGCCGTGCAGGCGGCCGAACGGATTTTCGGGTTGCTTCCCAGTGACTTGCGCGACGATCTTCATGCGCTTTGGGTCGAGTTCGAGGCGGCAGAAACCCCGACCGCGGTCTTTGCCAAATCGCTCGACCGGGTGCAGCCGGTTCTGCTCAATCTGCAATCGGGCGGCGGGTCCTGGATCGAGTATGACGTGAGCTGGGAGCAACTGGAAACCCGCGTGGGCACCAAGATCGCCCGCGGCCTGCCCGGCGTATGGACTTGGGTGCAAGCAAGGATCCGGCCATGGTTCGCGCAGCGCGGGCGGTGATCCTCGCGGTGCTTGTAGCGACCCTCTGGGTGGCGCTCTATGATGGGCTCGAAGGCCTTGCGCGCGAGGACTGGGAGGCCTGCCTTTATCAGTCCGACGGCAGCACCGGCGGGCCGGAGCGCCTCGCCGCGCGGCCGTTGCCCGAGGTTCTGACGCTGTTTGGCATGCATATGGGCGACACCGCGCGGCTGATCTGGGCCGAGGGGCACGGCTTCGGCGCAAAGCTGTTTTTCGTCGCCTTCAGCTGGCTGCCCGCCTTCCTGCTTGCGCTGCCGATCTGGCTGGCGCGGCCGCGCGGCACGCGGATCGCCTTTGCCCTGGGTCTCGCCGCCTTTGCCGGGGTCCTTGCCGCGATGATGCTGCCGCCCGAGGCTGCCCATCACTGCGACCGCAACGCAGTTAGAACCGCGGTTTTCCTCTCGCCGATCATCGCGCTTTGCGCGCTTGGTCTGGCGGTGATCCTGGCCGCGCTGGCGGCGGTGGTGCGCGCGCATAGCAGCCCCGACCCGACGGGCAGATAAACCCGGTATGCTTTGGTATACCGCACTAGCCAAGCCCCCGGAAATCGGATAGAAGGCCGCCAACGAGTCACCCAAACCGAGAGGGCACCCATGACCAAGATCAAGGTAGCAAATCCCATCGTCGAGATGGACGGCGATGAAATGACCCGGATCATCTGGGATTTCATCAAGAAGAAACTGATCCTGCCCTATCTCGACGTCGATCTGCTCTACTACGATCTCGGCATCGAAGAGCGTGACCGCACCAACGACCAGATCACCATCGACTCGGCGATGAAGACCAAAGAGGTCGGCGTTGCGGTGAAATGTGCGACGATCACCCCCGACGAAGCCCGCGTCGAGGAATTCGGCCTGAAACAGATGTGGCGCTCGCCCAACGGCACGATCCGTAACATCCTCGGCGGCGTGATCTTCCGCGAGCCGATCATCTGCAAGAACGTGCCGCGTCTGGTGCCGGGCTGGACCCAGCCGATCGTGGTTGGCCGTCACGCCTTTGGCGACCAGTATCGCGCGACCGACTTCCGCTTCCCGGGCAAGGGCAAACTGACGATGAAATTCGTCGGCGAAGACGGCACCGTGATCGAGAAAGACGTGTTCGATGCCCCCTCGGCGGGCGTCGCGATGGGCATGTACAACCTCGACGATTCGATCATCGACTTCGCGCGGTCCTCGATGAACTATGGCCTGCTCAAGGGCTGGCCGGTGTATCTCTCGACCAAGAACACCATCCTCAAAGCCTATGACGGCCGCTTCAAGGATCTGTTCCAGAAGGTCTATGAGGAAGAGTTCGAGGCCAAGTTCAAGGCCGCGGGCATCCATTACGAGCACCGCCTGATCGACGACATGGTCGCCTCGGCGCTGAAATGGTCGGGCGGCTATATCTGGGCCTGCAAAAACTACGATGGCGACGTGCAGTCGGATACCGTGGCGCAGGGCTTCGGCTCGCTCGGGCTCATGACCTCGGTGCTGATGACGCCCGATGGCAAGGTGGTCGAGGCCGAGGCCGCGCATGGCACCGTGACCCGTCACTATCGCCAGCATCAGGCCGGCAAAGAGACCTCGACGAACTCGATCGCCTCGATCTTCGCCTGGACCGGCGGCCTGAAGCACCGCGCGAAACTGGATGGCAACGAGGCGCTGGCGAACTTCGCCAATACGCTGGAAAAAGTCTGCGTGCAGACCGTCGAGGATGGTTTCATGACCAAGGATCTGGCGCTGCTCGTCGGCCCCGATCAGAAATGGCTGACCACGATGGGCTACCTCGAGAAGGTCGACGAATATCTGAACAAGGCGCTGGCCGGCTGAGCCGCCGCACCAAAAAGGGAAGGGCGCCGCTTGCGGCGCCCTTTTCATTTGGCCGATCGCCCGGACGGGACAGGCCCCGCCCGGGCCCGCGCTACCACATGTGCCGGTTGAGCGCATCGAGCGGCGGCGGCGCGGCCTGCCGCGGGGCAAGGCCGATGTCGCGGCGGATATGCTCGTTCACCACCGCAGGCAGCGTGGGGCCCTGCCGCGCGCCGCGGCCACGGATCACCTCGCGCAGGGCCACGGCGATGACGCGGGCCGCGCCGAAGCGGGCGATGGCGGCCTCGATGGTGATCTCGGGATGGGGCGCGGTGGCCCCCGTCGTCAGGGATTGTGTCATGCAAATTCCGGTGCGCGCGGCATCCGGCCTTTCAATGGAGGGTTGGAAATGACCGGCGCCCTTGGGCGGAATGACCCGGGCACGGGCGGCAAAGGGCCGGGTGCGCGGGGGCGAAGCTGGAGAGATCCGGTCGGTGAGGTCAGACGAAGGGCTGCATCAGTCGGGCGATGCGGGGCCCCGGGGCTTGCGAAGGATCAGGCCTGACGGCGGATCCCTGCGACGGCGCGCCCTGCGGCGCCGAAGGCGCCCGCGCGATAGGCCGCCCCTGCCCCGCCGCGGGCCGAAACGGCCGCCGCTGCGACAAAGACACGCCCGCCGGTCGAGAGAGCGGTGATACGATTGGTCATGGTCCGCCCTCCTCGTCTGATATTGCCGGTTGCGGGGAAGGTGCCCGAGCGCCCCGATTCGCCCAAACGGTTTTTCCCGGGCGCGGCGGCGGTTCCAGGAACCATGGCGTGCAGGTCACAGCCCTGACGTGCGGCACGGCGCCCCACCGGCGCGCTCGGCCCGGGCCGCGGAGCCTCCGGCGGGAGTACTTGCACCAAGAAAAAACCGGGGCGTGACAGGGCGCGCGCCCGAGCTTCTTCTTGGCGAAAATACTCCCCGCGGAGCGTCCGCCC
>JACXUS010000281.1 GCA_014763785.1 Sphingomonadales bacterium
CATGCGGCGCCTCATGCGGCGCCTCATGCGGCGCCTCGAGGGCGCAACGCCCGATCTGCGGCGCCGAGACGCCGGGCGCGCTCAGGCAATATCCCACGGCAGTGAGGATCACCGACGTCTTCATGGCGTTCTCCGGGGCTGGGAACGGGGCGAACAGGATGGGGGCCCGGGCGCAACGCGGTGCGGGGGCGTGCCGCGAGCCTCGCAAGACTTGGTTAAGGCCCCGTTAAGAAGGCGTTAACGGCGCCCCTACCCTCGCGTCGCCCCAGTCGGTGCACCGCCCAAGGGCCCGCGCAACCCGCAGAACGCCCCCGCCGCCGTGCAGACCAGGGCCCTGGCTTTTTCCTGGCCTAAATACTCAAAACCGGCCCGGGCCGAGCTGCTCGCCCCACTCAGACCGGCAGATCGCCCGGCGGATTTTCCAAAAGCCGCACCAGCCGCCCGATGGCGCGGTGGAAGCGCTCTTCGGGCACGCCGCCCGCCATTGCAATGCGCACGGCATTGGGCGCATGGCCATCCTGCAGCACATATTCATCGGCCGAGCGCAAGAGCACCCCCTCGGCCTCGGCCACCCGCGCGAAGGTCGAGCCGCGCCAGCCAAGCGGCAGCCGCAGCCACAGGAAGGACAGCCCCGGCTGCCAGGAGATATCTTGATCGCCAAGCGCCTGCACCACCATCTGCAACCGCCGCGCCATCACCTCTTGCGCCTCATGGCGCAGCCGCATCGCCTCGCCGCTGGTGAAGAGCCGGGTGACGAGATCGGTGACCGGGCGCGGCAGGCCGAAGAAGCTGTGCTGGGCGGTCAGGCGCCCGGCCTCGCCCATGCCCTCGGGGGCGACGACGATGCCAAAGCGCATCCCCGCCGAGATCGTCTTCGAGAGCGAAGTGACATGCCAGGCGCGCTCGGGGGCGATCACCCGTAGGCTTTCCAGCCCGGTCACCGGCGCGGTGTAGCAGTCGTCCTCGATGATCTGCAGATCGTGCTTGCGCGCCACCTCGGCGATCGCGGCGCGGCGCGCGGCGCCCATCCGCGCGGCGGTCGGGTTCTGCGCATCGGGCGTGATGCAGACCACCTGCCCGCCGTGGCGCCGACAGGCGGCATCCAGCGCCTCGGGGATCATCCCCTCGCCATCAAGCGCGACCGGCACCACCTCGGCCCGGTTGAGCCGCGCGGCATGGCGGAAGCCGGGATAGGCGAGCTCTTCGCACAGCACCACCGGACGATCGCCGCGCAAGCAGCATTGCAGAACGATATTGATGCCATTCTGCCCGCCATGGGTCAGCACCAGATCATCAGCCCCGATGATCGAGGCCAGCGAACAGCCCGTGAACCATTCGAGCGAGGCTTCGCGGCAATAGCGGTCGCGGCGCAGGCCGGGATATTCCAGATAGTTGCGCCCGATCCCCTGCGCCGCCTCGGCCATCGCCTGGGCAAGCGCCTGGATCTGCCCGACATCGGGCAATTGCGGGCTGCGCAGATCGACGATGCCGTCATCGTCATTGGGGTCCATCACCGGCTGGCGATAGAGCGGCTCGGTCGGGCCGAGGCGGCGGGTTTGTGTCGATACAAATGTGCCGCGCCCGACGGCCGCCTCCAGCAGCCCCTCTTGCGTCGCGATCTGATAGGCGCGGGCCACGGTTCCGGGCGTCACCCCCAACCGCCAAGCCAGATCGCGCACCGTCGGCAGCCGCGAGCCCGGCGCCAGATCGCCCCGCCGCACGCCGTCGCGCAGCGCCCGCACCAGCGAGAGATATTTCGGTCCGGCTTGCTGGGCGAGGTCGGGGCGCCAAGTTGTATCTGTCACAATGTTTCTCTGGCTTGGATTGTGCGGCTTTTGTAGGGTCACCCTAACAGAAACCCGAGGATTGTATCAACACAGAAAAGGTGTCCCATGTCCGGCCTGCCGCTCATCCGTCTCTCCGCAACGCCCTCGAAAGCGGGGGGCCTGCGCCCTGCCCGTCTCGTCGCGAAATGGATCGAGATGCGCGCCACCCGCGCGGCGCTGGCCCGGCTCGATACCCGCCTTTTGCGCGACATCGGTCTGGAGCAATCCGTGGCCCGCGCCGAGATCGAGCGCCCGTTCTGGCGCCCCTAGCATAGGAGCCGCAGTCCCCTGTCGGATCCTCTTCCTGAGGCCGGGCTTTGCCCGGCCTTTTTTCATACCGCCAGACAATCCAGAAAACCGGCCATATATCAAAGCGATAGCCGCCCCTTTTGGGGGCGGCTCCGGGGCGGGCTTGCGGCCGTGACGCTGCGGGCACTCCGCGCGGATCAGCTCAGAACCGTCTCGATCGCGATCGAGCGCTTCTTCAGCTCGGCATAAAGCGCGGGCAGGACGCGCAGCTCGCGCGCGGCGCGCGACAGCGCCTCGCCCAGCTGGCTTTCGCTGACCGCGCCGGTGACGCGCCAGACCATGCGCCGCGCGACGCCATCGTCATAGACGATCTCGACGCCGCCGCGACGGCCCTTGCGCAGACCAAGGAAATCGAACCCTCCGGAGGGGCTGTGATAAACAGATTGTGCCATTTCGACTGCTCGTATTGTTATGGCACAGGTATTGCGCCGCCGGATCGGCGCGTCAATTCACGGCCTCGCGATCCGGGTGCGGATCGGCCCCCTGAGTCCGCCGTGCAACAGCCCCTCAGGCGGCGAGCAGCACCCGCGCCTCATGCGCCTTGAGCGAGAGCCGCGCCGCGGCCCAAGTGGCGCTTTCGACCCCGCCGCGCAGCTCGGGGAACAGGGTGAGAAGCTCTTCGCGCTGCGGATCGGGCAGCGCCTGCAGCATCTGCGGGCCGGGCTGATAGCTCTCGCTCCAGGCGCCATTCGCGCGGATGATCTCGTGGGCGTCGAACATGACATGCAGATAGGTGACCTCGGGGCGTGCGAGGCGGGTGATCCCGGGGCGGCCGACCAGATGGACGGCGGCGACCAGAACCTCGCTTTCGCCGAACAGAAGCTCCGCCCGGCTGCCCGCGATCAGCATCCGGTGCTGCGGCGAGACGATGATATCGGCCTCGGGCAGGCCCTGCCCCAGCGCGCCGCGCGCAATCCGCACTGGCTGCAGCTGCGGCGCCTGCGCCAGATCGGCCGCGCCCAGCCGCCGCTCGCCAATCCAGCGGATCTGTTGGAAGCCGTTGTCGCGGGTCAGCACCCGGTCGCCCACGCTCAGCCGCTCGACCGGGACCGGCCCCTCCCGGGTGCAGATCAGCGTGCCGGGGGTGAAACAGGGCACGAGGCGGATCTTCTCGATATTGCTGAAGGTGGTGGTCGAGCCATCGCCCCAGGTGATCGTGCCGGATTCGCGGTCCAGCGGGTCATAGACCACGCTGGCGGGCGTTTCGCTCAGGATCAGGACGTCGCGATCGCTGCCGTCGGCATCCTCTTCGCCCGCGATCGTCGTATTGCCCGCGCCGACCCAGATCGTGTCATTGCCCTGCCCGCCGATCACCGAGCCGCCGCCGCTGCCGGTATAGATCAGGTCATCGCCCGCGCCGCCGTCCAGCGTGTCCGTCCCCGCGCCGCCATCCAGCGTATCGGCGCCGTCGCCGCCCGACAGGTTGTCATTGCCATCGCCGCCCGACAGGCTGTCATCGCCCGCATCGCCGGTGAGCAGGTCATCGCCCGCCCCGCCCAGCACCGTGTCATTG
>JACXUS010000051.1 GCA_014763785.1 Sphingomonadales bacterium
CGGGTTGCCGTCCATGATGTAGTCACCCTTCTGCACGAAGTCGCCTTCCTGCACCGGGATGTGCTTGCCTTTCGGCACCATGTATTCGACGGGCTCCAGCCCCTCTTGCGACGGTTCGATCGAGATCCGGCGCTTGTTCTTGTAGTCCTTGCCGAAGCGGACATAGCCGTCGATCTCGGCGATGATCGCGTGATCCTTCGGACGACGGGCCTCGAACAGTTCCGCCACGCGAGGAAGACCCCCGGTGATGTCCTTGGTCTTGGCGCCTTCGCGCGGGATACGGGCCACGACGTCACCGGCGCGGACCTCCTGCCCGTCTTCGACCGACAGAATCGCGTCGACCGACATCGGATAGGTGACCGGGTTGCCCGCCTCGTTGCGCACCGGGTTGCCCTCGGCATCGGCGATCAGGATCTCCGGCTTCAGATCGTTGCCCTTCGGCGCCGAGCGCCAGTCGGTCACGATCTTCTGCGTCATGCCGGTCGCCTCGTCGGTATCCTCGCGCACCGCGATCCCCGAAACGAGGTCGACGAATTTCGCGATACCGGCCTTCTCGGCGATGATCGGCAGGGTATAGGGGTCCCATTCGTAGAGCTTGGCGCCCCGCTTCACCGTATCGCCATCCTTGACGTGCAGCTTCGAGCCATAGGTCAGCTTGTGGCTGGCACGCTCGCCGCCATGCTCGTCCATGATCGCCATCTGCATGTTCCGGCCCATGACGATCTGCTCGCCATTGGCATTGGTCAGCAGGTTCGCATTGCGGAACTCGATCGTCCCTTCATGCGAGGCTTCCTGGAACGATTGCTGGCCACCCTGCGCGATGCCGCCGATGTGGAAGGTCCGCATCGTCAGCTGGGTGCCCGGCTCGCCGATCGACTGCGCCGCGATGATGCCCACGGCCTCGCCGATGTTCACCAGCGTGCCGCGCGCCAGATCGCGACCGTAGCAGAGCGCGCAAACGCCCTCTTCGGCCTCGCAGGTCAGCGCCGAGCGGATGCGGATCGACTGGATCGCGTTCTGCTCGATCAGGTCGGCCTTGCGCTCGTCGATCAGCTCGTTCTTGCGCACGATCACTTCGTCGGTGCCCGGCACCAGAACGTCATCGGCGGCCACACGGCCCAGAACCCGCTCGCTGAGCGGCGCCACGACTTCACCGTCGTTGACCGCGGCCGAGGCCGTGATCGCCCGCTCGGTGCCGCAATCATGCGAGCGCACGATGCAGTCCTGCGCCACGTCCACCAGACGACGGGTCAGATACCCCGAGTTCGCGGTTTTCAGCGCGGTATCGGCCAGACCCTTCCGGGCGCCGTGGGTCGAGTTGAAGTATTCAAGAACGGTCAGACCTTCCTTGAAGTTCGAGATGATCGGCGTTTCGATGATCTCGCCCGACGGCTTGGCCATCAGACCGCGCATCCCGCCCAGCTGTTTCATCTGCGCAGGCGACCCCCGGGCCCCCGAGTGGCTCATCATATAGACCGAGTTCGGTTCTTTCTCGGCGCCCGCGTCATCGACGCGCACGGCGGAAATCTCCTTCATCATCTCGGCCGCGACGGCATCCGAGCATTTCGACCAGGCATCGACGACCTTGTTGTACTTCTCACCCTGGGTGATCAGACCGTCCATATATTGCTGTTCGAACTCTTTGACCTGATCGCGGGTCTGGTTGACGATGGTCCACTTGTTCTCGGGGATCAGCATGTCGTCCTTGCCGAACGAGATGCCGGCCTTGAACGCCTCGCGGAAGCCCATGCCCATGATCTGGTCACAGAAGATCACCGACTCTTTCTGACCGCAGTAGCGATAGACGGTGTCGATGACGTTCTGCACGTCTTTCTTCCGCAGCAAGCGGTTGACGAGGTCAAACGGCGCCTTGGCGTTTAGGGGCAGCAGCGCGCCCAGACGCAGACGGCCGGGGGTGGTCTCGAAGCGTTTGAAGACTTCGTTGCCCTCTTCGTCGATCTGCTTCACCCGCGCGGTGATCTTGGCGTGCAGATGCACGGCCCCGGCGGTCAGAGCGTGCTCGACCTCTTCGACCGAGCCGAAGGTCATGCCTTCGCCGACCATGCCCTTGCGCTCCATCGTGGTGTAATAGAGGCCAAGGATCATGTCCTGCGAGGGAACGATGATCGGCGCGCCGTTGGCGGGCGACAGAACGTTGTTCGTGGACATCATCAGCACGCGCGCTTCCAGCTGGGCTTCCAGCGAGAGCGGAACGTGGACGGCCATCTGGTCACCGTCGAAGTCGGCGTTAAAAGCCGAGCAGACGAGCGGGTGCAGCTGGATCGCCTTGCCTTCGATCAGGATCGGCTCGAAGGCCTGAATGCCCAGACGGTGCAGCGTCGGCGCGCGGTTCAGCAGAACCGGATGCTCGCGGATCACCTCGTCGAGGATATCCCAGACCTCGGGGCGCTCTTTTTCAACCAGCTTCTTCGCCTGTTTCACGGTGCTCGACAGGCCCTTGGCCTCGAGGCGCGAATAGATGAAGGGCTTGAACAGCTCGAGCGCCATCTTCTTCGGCAGACCGCACTGGTGCAGCTTGAGTTCCGGGCCGGTCACGATGACCGAACGGCCCGAGAAGTCGACGCGCTTGCCCAGAAGGTTCTGACGGAAGCGGCCCTGTTTGCCCTTGAGCATGTCGGAGAGCGACTTCAGCGGGCGCTTGTTGGTGCCCGTAATGACGCGGCCGCGACGGCCGTTGTCGAAGAGCGCATCGACCGACTCTTGCAGCATCCGTTTTTCGTTGCGCACGATGATATCGGGCGCGCGCAGCTCGATCAGGCGCTTCAGACGGTTGTTCCGGTTGATCACCCGGCGATAGAGGTCGTTCAGGTCCGAAGTCGCGAACCGGCCCCCATCGAGCGGCACCAGCGGGCGCAGCTCCGGCGGGATTACCGGCAGAACGGTCAGAACCATCCACTCGGGCCGGTTGCCCGATTCAAGGAAGGATTCAACGATTTTAAGACGTTTGATGATCTTCTTCGGCTTCAGCTCGCCGGTCGCCTCTTTCAGCTCGTCGCGCAGCTGCTCTGCGGTCGCTTCAAGGTCGATCGCCGCCAGCATCTCGCGGATCGCCTCAGCGCCGATATTGGCGGTGAAAGCGTCGGCACCGTATTGGTCCTGCGCGTCGAGGTATTCGTCCTCGGTCAGCAGTTGACCATAGCTCAGGTCGGTCAGACCCGGCTCGATGACGACATAGTTTTCGAAATAGAGGATGCGTTCCAGATCGCGCAGCGTCATGTCCAGCATCAGGCCGATGCGCGAGGGCAGCGACTTGAGGAACCAGATATGGGCGACGGGCGAGGCCAGCTCGATATGGCCCATGCGCTCACGGCGGACCTTCTGCAGCGTGACTTCAACGCCGCATTTCTCGCAGACAACGCCGCGATATTTCATCCGCTTGTATTTGCCGCAGAGGCATTCGTAATCCTTGATCGGCCCGAAGATGCGGGCGCAGAACAGGCCGTCGCGCTCGGGCTTGAAGGTCCGATAGTTGATGGTCTCGGGCTTCTTGATCTCGCCATAGGACCACGACAGGATCCGCTCCGGGCTGGCGAGCGAGATCTTGATCTCGTCGAACTGCTTGGGCGCAGCCAGCGGGTTGAACGGGTTTTGGGTCAGTTCCTGGTTCATCTGTTATTCCTTGAATGAGGGCGAAGGGGATGGGGTGAGAGCCGAAGCCCTCACTCCTCTTCCTCCGCATCCAGGAGTTCCATGTTGAGGCCGAGGCCCCGGACCTCTTTGACGAGAACGTTGAACGATTCGGGCACGCCCGCCTCGAAGTTGTCCTCGCCCTTGACGATCGACTCGTAGACCTTGGTCCGGCCCGCCACGTCATCCGACTTCACCGTCAGCATCTCCTGCAGGGTGTAGGCGGCGCCGTAAGCTTCCAGCGCCCAGACCTCCATCTCCCCGAGACGCTGACCGCCGAACTGCGCCTTACCGCCCAGCGGCTGCTGGGTGACGAGGCTGTAGGGACCGGTCGAACGGGCGTGCATCTTGTCATCGACGAGGTGGTGCAGCTTGAGGAAGTATTTCACGCCCACGGTGACCGGACGCGCGAATTGTTCGCCCGTGCGGCCGTCGAAGACGATCGACTGACCCGACTGGTTGAAGCCCGCGCGGATCAGCGCATCGTTCACGTCGGCTTCCTTGGCACCGTCGAAGACCGGGGTGGCGATCGGAACGCCCGTGCGCACCTGCTCGGCGCTTTCCACGAAGCGCTCTTCCTCCATCTCGGCGAAGACCTCCTCATAGGTCTCGTCGCCATAGCCGTGGCGCATCTGCTCGCGCACCGGGGTCAGGTCGCCCGAGCGGCGGTATTCCTTGAGCGCCTCGTCGATCTGGATACCCAGACCGCGGCTGGCCCAACCCATATGGGTCTCAAGGATCTGACCGACGTTCATCCGCGACGGCACGCCGAGCGGGTTCAGCACCAGGTCAACCGGGGTGCCATCGGCCAGGAAGGGCATGTCCTCCATCGGGACCACCTTCGAGACCACACCCTTGTTGCCGTGACGGCCGGCCATCTTGTCGCCCGCCTGCAGCTTGCGCTTCACCGCGACGAAGACCTTGACCATCTTCATCACGCCGGGTGGCAGATCGTCGCCCTGACGGACCTTCTCGACCTTGTCTTCGAACCGATGCTCCAGCGCGCGTTTCTGCGCGTCGAACTGATCGTTCAGCGCCTCGACCTCTTTCGCATCGCCTTCGTTTTCAAGGGCGAGCTGCCACCACTGGCCACGGCTCAGCGTGCCGAGCAGCTCTTCGGTGATCTCCGAGCCGGGCTTCACGCCTTTCGGGCCTTTGACCGCGACCTTGCCCATGATCAGGGTCCGCAGACGCGCATAGATGTTGCGCTCGAGGATCGCCATCTCGTCGTCCCGGTCACGGGCCAGACGCTCGACCTCTTCGCGCTCGATCTGCAGCGCACGCTCGTCCTTGTCGACGCCGTGACGGTTGAAGACCCGCACCTCGACGATCGTGCCATAGGCACCCGGCGGCAGACGCAGCGAGGTATCGCGCACGTCAGACGCCTTTTCGCCGAAGATGGCGCGCAGGAGTTTTTCCTCCGGCGTCATCGGGCTTTCGCCTTTCGGGGTGATCTTGCCGACAAGGATGTCACCGGGGCCGACTTCGGCGCCGATATAGACGATGCCCGCTTCGTCGAGGTTGCGGAGCGCCTCCTCACCGACGTTCGGGATATCGCGGGTGATCTCTTCTGGCCCGAGCTTGGTATCGCGGGCGGCGACCTCGTATTCCTCGATGTGGATCGAGGTGAAGACGTCATCGCGGTGGATGCGCTCCGAGATCAGGATCGAGTCTTCATAGTTGTAGCCGTTCCACGGCATGAAGGCCACGACCACGTTCCGGCCGAGCGCCAGCTCGCCCTGATCGGTCGAGGGACCATCGGCCACAACCTGACCCTTGGAGACGATATCGCCCACCTTGACGATCGGACGTTGGTTGATCGTCGAGGATTGGTTCGAGCGCTTGAACTTGCGCAGACGATAGATATCGACGCCCGCATCGCCCATGCCCAGATCTTCGTTCGCGCGGATAACGATCCGCTGCGCGTCGACCTGATCCACGATCCCGCCGCGGCGGGCCATGATCGCCGCCCCGGAATCGCGCGCCACGGTCGCTTCCATGCCGGTGCCCACGAAGGGGGCCTCGGCGCGCAGAAGCGGCACGGCCTGACGCTGCATGTTCGAGCCCATCAGAGCGCGGTTGGCGTCGTCGTTTTCAAGGAAGGGGATCAGCGCGGCCGCGACCGAAACCAGCTGTTTCGGCGACACATCGATCAGATCGACAGCCTCGGCCGGGTTCAGCATGAATTCGCCCGCCTGACGGGTCGAGATCAGATCGTTGACGAAGCGGCCCTCGGCATCGAGCGTCGCGTTGGCCTGCGCCACGGTGTGACGCATTTCCTCGGTCGCCGACATATAGACGACGTCGTCGGTCACGCGGCCTTCGACGACCTTGCGATAGGGGGTCTCGATGAAGCCATACTTGTTCACGCGGGCGAAAGTGGCCAGCGAGTTGATCAGACCGATGTTCTGGCCTTCGGGCGTTTCAATCGGGCACATCCGGCCGTAGTGGGTCGGGTGAACGTCGCGGACCTCGAAGCCCGCACGCTCGCGGGTCAGACCGCCCGGCCCGAGCGCCGAAAGACGACGCTTGTGCGTGACTTCCGAGAGCGGGTTGGTTTGGTCCATGAACTGCGAGAGCTGCGAGGAGCCGAAGAATTCGCGCACCGCGGCCGCAGCCGGCTTCGCGTTGATCAGGTCCTGCGGCATGACCGTGTCGATATCGACGGCGCTCATGCGTTCCTTGATCGCGCGCTCCATGCGCAGAAGACCCACGCGATACTGGTTTTCCATCAGCTCGCCGACCGAGCGCACCCGGCGGTTGCCGAGGTGGTCGATGTCGTCGATCTCGCCCTTGCCGTCGCGCAACTCCACCAGCCCCTTGATGCAGGAGATGATATCGTCGCGGTCCAGCGTGCGCTGGGTGTCGGGCTTCTTCAGGTCGAGGCGCATGTTCATTTTCACCCGGCCGACGGCCGAGAGATCATAGCGCTCCTTGTCGAAGAACAGCGTGTCGAACAGCGTCGAGGCGGCCTCGACGGTCGGCGGCTCGCCCGGACGCATGACGCGATAGATATCCATCAGCGCGCCATCGCGGCCCATGTTCTTGTCGGCGGCCATCGTGTTGCGGATGTAGGGGCCGACGTTGATGTTGTCGATGTCCAGCACCGGGATATCGGTGATCCCGTTGTCCATCAGCACCTTGATCGTGCCGCCCGAGAGCTGCCCCTCGCGGTCATATTCCGCGGTGAGCTCGTCGCCCGCCTCGATATAGATGAAGCCGGTCTGCTCGTTGATGATGTCCTTGGCGCAATAGCGGCCGAGGATGTGCTCGAAGGGAACCAGAAGCTCGGTGACCTTCGCCTCGTCGATCCATTTCTTGACCATCCGCGGCGTGGCTTTTTCGCCCGCCTTCAGGATCACCTCGCCGGTGGCGGCATCGACCAGATCATAGGTCGGACGGGTGCCGCGCACGCGCTCGGGGAAGAAGCGCGTGATCCAGCCGCGCTTGCCCTCGGCGCGGAAGTTCACGGTTTCATAATAGGCATCCATGATGCCTTCCTGATCCAGACCCAGCGCATAGAGCAGCGTCGTGACCGGCAGTTTGCGGCGACGGTCGATGCGCGCGAACACGAGGTCCTTGGCGTCGAATTCGAAATCGAGCCACGAGCCGCGATAGGGAATGATCCGGCAGGCAAACAGCAGCTTGCCCGAGGAATGGGTCTTGCCGCGGTCGTGGTCGAAGAACACGCCGGGCGAACGGTGCATCTGGCTGACGATCACGCGCTCGGTGCCGTTCACGATAAACGTGCCGTTGGCGGTCATCAGGGGCATGTCGCCCATGTAGACGTCTTGTTCCTTGATGTCCTTGACCGAGCGCGCGCCGGTGGTCTCATCGACATCGAACACGATCAGGCGCAGCGTGACCTTCAGCGGTGCCGAATAGGTCATGTCGCGGGCCTGGCATTCATCGACGTCGTATTTCGGCTTCTCAAGCTCGTATTTCACGAATTCGAGGATCGCGTTGTCGTTGAAATCCTTGATCGGGAAGACCGACTGGAAGACGCCGTTGATCCCCTCGCCGTCGAGCGGCTTCTCGGCATCGCCCGAGCGCAGGAACAGATCGTAGGAAGCTTTCTGAACCTCGATGAGGTTCGGCATTTCAAGAACTTCGCGGATTTTGCCGTAATAGCGCCGAATACGCTTCTGACCAACGTAAGCTTGAGCCATGCTCGTCGTGACCTTTCGTCTCTTCGCGAATGCGCACCGTCGGGGCCCGGTACACGCCGCAGGCGAAATAGGGGTGCGGTTCCATACCTGCCCCCCGTCCCACCGGAAGGCTCCCGAACCGCGAACGCCGCCTTGGAGAGGGCTTTTCAGGCTTGCAAAAGCCCTCTCCGAGACAGGTTCGGCTGGGCCCGGGAGCGCCCCGGACCCAGCCTGAGATCAGTCAAGAGGATGCGAACGCATCCTGCCCGATTACTTGAGCTCGACTTTCGCGCCGGCTTCTTCGAGCTTTTTCTTGATTTCTTCGGCTTCGGCTTTCGCCGCGCCTTCTTTGACTTTGCCGCCAGCTTCGACGAGGTCTTTGGCTTCTTTCAGGCCCAGACCGGTGATGCCGCGAACTTCTTTGATCACGTTGATCTTGTTCGCACCGGCTTCGACGAGAACGACGTCGAATTCGGTTTTCTCTTCGACGGCTTCCGCCGGGCCAGCGGCCGGGCCGGCCATCATGACGGCGCCACCGGCGGCCGGCTCGATGCCGTACTCGTCTTTGAGGATGGTTTTCAGTTCTTGGGCTTGCAGCAGCGTCAGGTTGACGATTTGCTCAGCGAGGGCTTTCAGATCGGCCATTTGTTCATTCCATTCTGATATAGGGTTATCCGACGTCGAAGGTGTTCCGACGAAGGCAATAGGTTGCGTCAGGCGGCTTCCCGCTCCTCAAGAGTCTTGAGGATGCCCGCGATGTTCGAAGCAGGCGCACCGATCGCACCAGCGATGTTCGAAGCGGGCGCACCGATGCACGAGGCGATCTGAGCGATGAGCTCTTCACGCGACGGCATGGCGGCCACGGCTTTGACACCGGCCTGGTCCAGAGCGTCCTTGCCCATGGCCCCGCCAAGGATGACGAACTTGTCGTTCACCTTGGCATAGTCCACCGCGACTTTCGCCGCAGCGACCGGGTCCTCGGAATAGGCGAGAACGGTCATACCCGTCAGAAGATTGGCCATGCTCGCGCAGGGCTTGCCTTCCAGGGCGATCTTGGTGAGCGTGTTCTTGGCAACGCGAACGGCCCCACCGGCTTCGCGCATGCGCGCCCGGAGGTCCTGCATCTGCGCAACCGTCATGCCTTCGTAGTGGGACACCACCACGACGCCAGAGCTTTCGAAGATCTGGCCGAGTTCCTCGACCACTTTCTCTTTTTGGGCTCTATCCACGGTTACACTCCAAGGTGGGAGGGTTTCCCCTCCGGCTCAATTCGCCGGGACCTGGGTCCCGACATCGGGTCCGCACGGGTCCGCCCAAAATCGCCACAGAATGGGTCGCCCCATCCGGAGAAATCTGGTCCTTCCCGTCTCAGGCAGGATTTACCGGGGCGAACCCCAACCCACCGTCTCGGACGAATCGCTCGGGCGGCAACGCAGGCGCTACCGACAGAGCGAGGCCGGTTCATAGACGGTTTTTTTACCGATGGGAAGGGGGAAGCCGGATTTTTTCGGTCACTGGCGCGCGAGGTGGCCACGCGCGCGCCCCAAAAAGAACGGCGGCCCCGAGGGACCGCCGCTCCGAAGGCTTGTGGCTCAGGCTCAGTTGCCCGAGGCCGAGGTCAGGTCGACCGACACGCCCGGGCCCATGGTCGAGCTGAGCGAGACCTTTTTCAGGTAGGTGCCCTTGGCGCCCGCCGGTTTGGCCTTGGCCACAGCGTCAACGAAGGCGCGGACGTTTTCGGCCAGCTTCACGTCGTCGAACGAGATCTTGCCGATCCCGCCATGGATGACGCCGGCTTTCTCGACCTTGAACTGGACTTCGCCGCCTTTCGCCGCTTCGACAGCCGTTTTCACGTCCATCGTCACGGTGCCGACTTTCGGGTTCGGCATCAGGTTGCGCGGGCCCAGGATCTTGCCCAGACGGCCGACCAGCGGCATCATGTCCGGCGTCGCGATGCAGCGATCGAATTCGATCTTGCCCGACTGGATGGTTTCCATCAGGTCCTCGGCGCCGACGATATCCGCGCCGGCGGCCTTGGCTTCGTCAGCCTTGGCGCCACGGGCGAAGACCGCCACGCGCACGGTTTTGCCGGTGCCGTTCGGCAGCTGAACCACGCCGCGGACCATCTGGTCAGCGTGACGCGGGTCAACGCCGAGGTTCATCGCGATTTCCAGCGTCTCGTCGAATTTCGCCGAAGCGGTCGACTTGATCAGCTTGACGGCCTCTTCGACCGACAGGTTCGCCTTGTTTTCGAAAGCGGTGCGCGCGGCGGCGGTACGTTTACCCAGCTTGGCCATGGCTTACCCTTTCACTTCGATGCCGCAGGACTTGGCCGAGCCAAGGATGATCTGCATCGCGGCTTCGATATCGTTCGCCGAAAGATCTTTCATCTTGGTCTCGGCGATCTGACGGACCTGAGCGACGGTCACGGTGCCCGCGACTTCGCGGCCCGGCTTGACCGACCCTTTCGGGCGGTTGCGCTTGCCGACCGGCTTGAGGCCCGCGGCCTTCTTGAGCAGGAACGACGCGGGCGCCGTCTTGGTCTCGAAGGTGAAGGATTTGTCGGCGTAATAGGTGATCACGACCGGAACGGGCGAACCCTGATCCATTTCCTGCGTGCGCGCGTTGAACGCCTTGCAGAATTCCATGATGTTGATCCCGCGCTGACCCAGCGCCGGACCGACCGGCGGGGACGGGTTGGCCGCCCCGGCCTTGATTTGCAGCTTGAGCTGCCCGATGACTTTCTTGGCCATGTGGCCCTCTCCTTGTCACTGTCGCCCGGACCATCCGGGCGAAGTTTAGCGGTCCGGTCCGGGGCCCAAGGGTCCCTCGCCTCCCGCGATGCTCACTCAGGCGGTTTTCGACACCTGGGTGAATTCCAGCTCGACCGGCGTCGGCCGGCCGAAGATCGACACCGTGACCTTCAGGCGGCCCGCGGCGTCGTCGACTTCCTCGACCATGCCGGCGAAACCCTCGAAGGGCCCGTCGGTCACGGACACATTCTCGCCCACCTCGAACCGGATCAGGTTGCGCGGCGCAGGCGCCTCGCCCGTGTCACCGGTGCGGTTCAGGATCCCGTTCACTTCCGAATCGCCCATCGGCGTCGGACGGCCCTGCGGACCGAGGAACCCGGTCACCCGGTTGATCGAGGTGATCGCGTGATAGCCGCGATCGGTCATGTCCATCCGCACGAGCACATAGCCCGGCATGAAGCGGCGCTCCGACGTGACCTTCTTGCCACGGCGGATCTCGATCACTTCCTCGGTGGGGACCAGAACCTCTTCGATCTCGTCCTCGAGGCCCTTCTCGGCGACCGCTTGCCTGATCTGTTCGGCAACCTTCTTCTCGAAGTTCGAGAGAACGCTTACCGAATACCACCGCTTCGCCATGCTCGCCCTAGCCCTTTTCCACCGACGCAATCGCGCCGAAAATTCCGTCTTATCAGCGGCTTGGCCGCTCTCTCAGGAACAAAAAACAGCGCGCATCATTCGATTCGATGCACGCCCGTTCCGCAAAGTCCCGCCCCTTTAGCGCCCGGACCCAAGGATTTCAAGCCTGTTAGCGGGTCTGGTGCCGATCCGGGCGGTGGATCAGCCGATGATCTGGCCGACGCCGAGGCGGATGATCCAGTCCACCAGCGCGAAGAAGACCGCGGTCAGCGCGGCCATCACGAAGACCATCCCCGTGGTCAGCACGACCTCGCGGCGCGTCGGCCAGGAGATCTTGCCCACTTCGGACCGCACCTGTTGCAGGAACTGAAGGGGGTTTGCCATTGTTCGTGTCCTCTCGTTGCCCCGCCGCGCCCCTCGAGAGCCGCGACCGCGTCCAGATACGCGGTCGCAGGCGTGAATTCAAGCGCCTTGGGGCCGCAGCCGCCCTCAGCTGCGCAACTGCCGGTGCAGCCGGTCAAACGGGTCCTCGGCGGCGGGCTTGCGGCGGCCTAACATTGCCCGCAGACCCGCCATCGGATCGCGCGGCCCCAGCCCCATGAGGGCCGCCGTGAACCCCAGCACCGCCACCGCGCTCAGCACCGCCAGCGGCGCGCCGACAATGCCCGACGCCGCCGCGGGCAACCCGTGCCGGAGCACCGTCACCGCCACGATCAGCATGAGCCAGAAGCCCAGCCTGCGGAAATATCCGCCCCCGCGTTTGGCGCGAACACCAACGGCGGGCGCGACACTGCGCGGCAAGGCGGGCGGCTGGTCGGCCAACGGTGGCGGGCTTGTGCTCAGGCTCGGCGGCCGGGTCACGGCCTGCGCCGCGGCCCCCTCGCGCACGAAATCGTTCAGCCGCACCGGATCGAGCCGGACCGGCTCCAGCCGCACCGGCTCGGCGCGCACCGGTTCGGCCCGACCGGGCCCTGCCGCGCGCGCCGGGGGCAGCACGTCGGTGTCGGTCCCCCGGGGATGGAACCGACGACGCAGCTTCACCACACCGAGCAGCCCCAGCCCCGCCGCGCAGGCCCAGATCCCATAAGCCCAGACCGGATCGCCCTGCTCGGCCGCAAAGGCCCGCAGTTCGGCGCCCCGCTCGCCAAGAAACGGATGCAGATAGAGCGCGCGCGGGGCGATCTCGACGCCCTGCTCGGCCATCGCGCTGCGGGCGTGGCTCGTATCATCGCCGGGCACCAGCACCCCCGCAAGGGTCAGCACAAGGCCCTCGTCCCGCGCCTCGACCGGCTGTGTCAGCGCCCAGTTCAGAAAGGCCTCATACTCGGCCTTGCTGAAGGTCAGCCCGCCCAGAACCGTCGTGCCCACCGGCGCATCGGCCGGCCCGAAGGGCACGAAGAGCGTCTCGCCGGTTTTGATGAAGTTCGTCTTGCGCACGAGCCGCGTCATGTGGTCGGTCCACAGCAGAACCCGCAGATTGACCTCGGTCGCATAGCTCTTGTGGTCGCCCGCATAGGCCTCGATTGCGACAGGCTCGGGCTGCGGCGCCTCGATCATCCGCTCGATCTGGGCCTGACGCTGGCGCTCGAGGTCGCGCAGCTCGGCCCCCGCCCAGCCCAGGAGGCCCGCCGTGATCAGCTGCGCCCAGAACGGGCCGAAGAACACGAACCCAAAAAGCAAGAGGAGAAGACGCTGCATAATGACCTCGCGAAATGACTTCGCGCAGATCACCCCCGAATTCGGGCGGAATTCGGGCCGGTTGGCGGAAATGTCAGGAAGGCGGCTTGGCAGGGGCTGGGGGACTCGAACCCACGACCCTCGGTTTTGGAGACCGATGCTCTACCAACTGAGCTAAACCCCTAAGCCGTGGGCGGTAGCTAAGGCACCCCGCGGGGGAAATCAAGAGGGATTCGCGGCCAGTTCGCAGGTTGCGGGCGCGCAGGCCGCGAGGGCCGCCAGATCGCCCGCCTCGATCGCGGGCAGCGCCGCCTGGATCGCCGCAATCGGCCAGTCCCACCACGCAAGCGCCAGAAGCCGCGCGACGGTTTCGGGATCGAACCGCATCCGCACCACCCGCGCGGGGTTTCCCGCCACGATCGCATAATCGGGCACGTCGCGGCTGACCACGGCGCAGGCGGCCACGATGGCGCCATGGCCGATCCGCACCCCCGGCATCACGCGGGCCTCGAACCCCAGCCAGACGTCATGGCCCACCACCGTATCGCCGCGGCCTGCGCATTCCTCGCGATAAGCGCTGATATCGTCGCGCGAGAAGATCCGGAACGGATAGGTGGACACCCCCCCCATCGGATGCATCGACGAGGCGGTGATGAACCGCACCCCATGCGCGATCGAGCAGAATTTCCCGATCTCCAGCCGCTCGGGCGCACCGGGGTAGAGATAGGGCGCAAGCAGCGCCGCATAGTCGCGATTGCCGGAAAAATCGGTGGTGTAGCTATAATCGCCCACCGTGATATTGGGATGCGCGATCACCGATTTCAGAAAGACGGTCTCCTCATGCGGCGTACCGTCGAGGGTCAACACCGGATGGCGCTCGGTCGGGGCGGGAAAGGGCTTGGGCGCGGGCATCGTGCCTCCTGAAACGGTGGCCGTTGAAATCGCGGCGACCTTAGCCCGATTCCCGCGCCGATCAAGCGCGCCCAAACGTCACCCCGATCGGCTGCACCCGAAGGCCGCCTGCGATGCCCCGGGCAATGTTCTCGGCCAGACTGACCAGAAAGGTGCTCGGGTCACGTCCCGCGACCTGATCGCCACGGACCCGCCCCGAAACGCAAAAGGCCGCCCCTTGGGGCGGCCTTTCCTCTATCCTTGCGGACAGATTATTTCAGGATCTTCGACACAACCCCTGCGCCGACGGTGCGGCCGCCTTCGCGGATGGCGAAGCGCAGTTTTTCTTCCATCGCGATCGGGGCGATCAGTTCGACTTCGAAC
>JACXUS010000282.1 GCA_014763785.1 Sphingomonadales bacterium
GGGCACGGCACGCCGCACAGAACCGGCGGTCCCTTACCCGATGCAGGGGCTTCCGCCGCCCCGCCTGCGTCTAGCGGGGCGCGTCCGGACCGCGAGGCACGGCCAGCGTGCAGCGCCCCCGCCCCTCGCGCTTGGACACATAAAGCGCCGCATCGGCATCGGCGAGCATCGTCTCGCCATCCGGCTCGGCATAGTCCCGCGACAGAACGATCCCGATCGAGGCCGAGATCCGGCACGCCTCGCCCGCGAAATAGCACGGCTCCTCCAGCCGCTCGATCATCCGGCGCCCCATCGCCAGCAACCGATCGGGATCATGCCCCTCGCGCAGCAGGACGATGAATTCATCGCCCCCCACACGCGCCACCAGATCGCCGCGCCGCACTTCGTCGCGCAACACCCGCGCGGCATATTCGAGCACGAAATCACCGGCCGCATGGCCCAGCGTGTCGTTCACCGCCTTGAAATGGTCCAGATCGACATGCGCCAGCGCAAAGGGCTGGTCGCGCCCCTCGAGCCCGTCGATCACCTTGCTCAGCGCCAGATCGAAGGCCCGGCGATTCGCCAGCCCCGTCAGCGGATCGGTCAGCGCCTGATCGAGCGCGGACCGCCGCGCCTCTTCCAGGCGCACATTCAGCGCACGCAGCTCGCCCATCACCGCGGTCTTCGCCTCTTGCAGATAGAGCAGCTCGATCGCCAGATCGCAGGGCGAAAAATCGACCTCGGTCAGCGAGAATTCGCGCACCGCCTCGGCCAGATGGATGCCAAAGGTCAGGTTGACCAGCACCCCGCCCGCGCCGTCCACGCCCAGATCGACCGCGCTGCCGCGCAGACTGACCCCGGGATGACCGCGCAGCCACAGATGCAACCGGCGGCCGGTCGAGAAGTGACCCTCGTCCTGCACCCGCGCGCGCGCCCGGCCCAGACGGAAATGCTGCTCGAACGGCGTGCCGATCACCGGCCCGGGCCCGAGAATACGCGCCAGCGTCGGCCCTGATCCGCAGATCTTCCCGCGCCGGTCCAGCCAGAGCGCCATCGGCATCAGATGCCCCAGTGCCGCCCCCGAAATCTCGATCGGCGCTTGCGGCGGCATCGCTCCACTATCCGGCATGCAACGCCTCCGTCACCGCGGGCACCGACAGCTCGAAGCGCCGCCCCTCGGCATAATCGGCCTCGAGCAGCACGACCTGCACCAGCTCGCGCCCATCCTCTGCCGATGTCGGCTCGATCAGCGCCAGCGCGCCATAATCGTCGGCCATCGCCCGCAACAGACCCGCCATCAGCGCGCTGACCCCCTCGACCGGGCCCTGCACCTCGAAGACGAAACGTCCGCCATTGGCCGAGACCACGCTGAGCTGCGGCACCTCGAGTTCGGGCAGCGCCATCAGCGTGCGCCCGGGCAATTCATCCAGCGACGCCAGAAATTCCCAGTAATCCGCGCCGCCGAAGCGCAGCAATCGCCGCAGCGATTCGATCGAGGCCAGATAGGCGCCGATATCCTCCAGCAGCACCCCGCGCGACTTGTCCAGCGCGCGCATCGCCGCCTGCAAGATGCGCTCCGTCACGGCATCATCGTAACGCAACATGGCCTCGAATCCCTCGAAATCGAGACCGGCTTCCTGCGCGACGCGACGCCACAGCGCCGCACCGTAATTGTCGCGCAGGAAAGTTTGGACAGACTTGTTAACCAATCCGTGCATGCGGAACCTCCATTGCCGGAAGCCTAGCCTGCCCGAGTTAACAAAAGCCCAACCCCTGCAAGGGTTTCAGGGGCTGCGACCGATCACCTTGCCGTCCGCCTCCAGCGCCATCTGCCCCGAGGGCACCAGCCGGCCCTGCCCCGCGATCAGCGCCGCGATCATCCCGTCGAGCGTCTCGCCGGGGGCCAGCTCGGGACCGCTGGAGGCCGCGATCCGCCAATGCCCCCCCTCCCCGCTCAACAGCGTCACCCGGCGCGCGCCCGGCCGCAGCAGAACCGCATCCGTCGCGGGGTCTGCGGGCACGAAATCGGTCAGCACCAGCAGGCAGGCCGGCAGCCCATCGGCCCGCGGCTCCGCGCAGTCCTTGGTGAAACTGGCCGCATTGGCCTGCAAGATCGCGCCCGCCAGCCCCTCGGGCAGCGCGGCGCCCTCGGGCAGGACCCGCAGCACGGCGCTCAGCGCGGCCTCGTCGGCCTGCGCGCCCGCGTCATCGCGCTGCAGCGCCCAGCGCGCATCGTCGCGCTCCAGCAGCGCCAGACGCTCGGCCAGCGCCTCTTGCCCCGGCTCGGCCGCCCGCGCCGCCAGCCGCGCCAGCCCGCGCTGGCCCGCGATCCCCCATTCGGCCTGCATCTCCCACAGGGGCAGCGCGCGCAGATCGGCCGCGCCGCTCTCATAGCGCGCGATCTGGCTGCGCACCGCCAGCGCCTCGGGCGAGATCACCGGGCTCAGCCACAGAAGCGCCAGCCCGCTCACCGCCAGCGCCATCACGATATTGCCGCGCCGCAGCCAGCGCATCCACGCCCGCCCGGTCAGCACCGCTCCCGCATAGATCAGCGCATAGCCAAGGATCACCGCCACCCCGGCCGCCGCCGTCACCCGCGCGGGCGTCCAGCCGTAATCGCCCACGCGCAGCGCCACCGCCCAGGCCGCAAGCCCGCCCAGCACCGGCAGCCCCAGCGCCAGCCCCCGCGCCGACCAGCGCAGCACCGGCGCATCCACCGCCTCATGGTCGTCCTGATCGACCGCGATCGCCACCAGCGAGATCGCCGCAACCGCGACCGCGCTCAGGATCCCCGCCGCCGAAAGGCTGCCAAACAGATGCGTCAGCCCGCGCAGCGGCAGCACCGCGACGAAGACCAGCACCACCCCCAGCAGCACCGGCAGCAAAAGCCGCATCAGCCGCAGCAACAGATAGGGCGAGACCATGTCCGACATCTCGGTCACCACCGACAGCCCAAGCCCCAGCGCGACCCCGCTGATCAGCCAGACCGCCACAGGCTCGCCCAGCAGATCGGCGAATTCGCGCAAGCCCACCAGCTTGAGCAGCGCCGCCGACAGGCCCAACACCCCCCAGACCACCGCCACGAACAACGCCGCCGCCGCATAGCGCACGACGATGTTCCAGCTTTCCAGAAACAGCACCCGGTAATCGCACCAGCCCGGCCGCCCCTCAAGCTTCAGCGCCACCAGAAAGGGCACCGGGATCGTGCCCAGAACCGCAAGCGCCGTCATCAGATGGCCGGTGTCCAGCATCTGCCCGGCGCTGGCAAAGCCAAGGCTTTTCCACAGCGCGAGCAGGGCCACCGGCGCCGCCAAGGCCGCGGCCGAGATCACCGCCCGCCGCAGCCCGAGCTCGCCCAGAATGGCCAGACCGGCACCAAAGAAAATCAGCGCAAAAACCCCAAGACCCAGCAGCGGCCGCCCGCCCCAAAGCCCCAGCAGATGCTCACCCGCAAGCTCCGTCAGCACCCAGGCCGCAAGCCCGCCAAGCGCGCCCAGAAGGATAAACCCCAATCGCTGGCTGATCATAGGCCCTCCTCCGGCAGCTCTGTCTGGCGCCCAAGGCTAGCCCCGCGCCGGGCGGAAGGCCAGAGGCACCGCCCCGCCCCCCCTGCGGTTTGGGCCCGCGCGGTCTGGTGGGGGGGTGGCGGGG
>JACXUS010000052.1 GCA_014763785.1 Sphingomonadales bacterium
TGAGCAGGTGCAGCGGGCCCTTCGACCCACGGTAGGGGATGTTGACGGCCAGGGTCTTCTGACGGCGGGACAGCGTGCTGAAGTCGGGCACCGTCCAGTTCAGACCGACCAGCTGCAGCAGGCTCTCGACGAACCCGGTCGTCTGCCGGAGCGCCATGCCGAACAACACCTTCATCGTCAGGCACGTCTGGATAGCGGCGTCGCTGTAGCTCTGCTGGCGGCCACGCCTGCCTGTCGGCGCGGCATCCCAGCTCATCTCGGGGTCGAACCAAATCATCAGCGAGCCGCGGCGCTTGAGCGATTCGTTATAGGCGGGCCAGTTCCTGGTCCTGTAGGTCGGGGGTGTGGGTCTGCTCATGCAGACCAGCTACCACGCTGGATTCACAAGATGAATCCCCCACGGGATTTGTGCAACAGAGCCGTTCGCGGCTGAAAACGCTCCACTGGAGCGTTTTCCCGGGGGCAGAGCCCCCGGCGCCCCTCACTCATCCATCTTCAACGCCTGAATGAACGCCGTCTGCGGGATTTCCACCTTGCCGAACTGACGCATCTTCTTCTTCCCGGCCTTCTGCTTTTCCAGCAGTTTCTTCTTCCGGGTCGCGTCGCCGCCATAGCATTTCGCGGTCACGTCCTTGCGCATCGCGCTCAGCGTTTCGCGCGCGATGACGCGTCCGCCGATCGCCGCCTGGATCGGGATCTTGAACATGTGGCGCGGGATCAGCTCCTTGAGCTTCTCGACCATCACCCGGCCGCGGGTTTCGGCCCGCGCCCGGTGCACCATGATCGAGAGCGCATCGACCGGCTCGTCGTTCACCAGGATCGACATCTTGACCATGTCATCCTCGCGGTAACCCGACAGCTGATAGTCGAAGCTCGCATACCCCTTGGTCACCGATTTCAGCCGGTCATAGAAGTCGAAGACCACCTCGCTGAGCGGCAGGTCATAGACGACCATCGCGCGCGAGCCGGCATAGGTCAGGTCCATCTGAATGCCGCGGCGGTCCTGACAGAGCTTGAGCACATCGCCCAGATATTCGTCGGGCACCATGATCGTCGCCTTGATCCGCGGCTCCTCGACGTGGTCGACATAGGTCAGGTCGGGCATGTCGGCGGGGTTGTGCAGGTCGCGCACCTCGCCGTCCTTCATATAGAGCTTGAAGACCACCGAAGGCGCGGTGGTGATCAGGTCGAGATCATACTCACGCTCAAGCCGGTCGCGGATCACCTCGAGGTGCAGCAAGCCCAGGAAGCCGCAACGGAAGCCAAAGCCGAGTGCCGCCGAGGTCTCCATCTCATAGCTGAAGGACGCATCGTTCAGCGCCAGTTTCTCGATCGCGTCGCGCAGCGCCTCGAAATCGTTCGCATCGACCGGGAAGAGGCCGCAGAACACCACCGGCTGGGCGGGTTTGAAGCCCGGCAGCGGCGCCTCGCAGGGCTTTTTCTCATGGGTGATCGTGTCGCCGACGCGGGTGTCGCGGACCTGCTTGATCGAGGCGGTCAGAACGCCGATCTCACCGGGCCCAAGTTCGGCAATATCGACCATCTGCGGTTTCAGCACCGCAAGCTTGTCGATGCCATAGCGCGCGCCGGTCTGCATCATCTTGATCATGTCGCCCTTGCGGATCACGCCATCCATGACGCGGATCATGACGACAACGCCCAGATAGGGGTCATACCACGAATCGACCAGCATCGCCTTCAAGGGCGCGTTGCGGTCGCCCTTGGGGGCGGGCAGGCGGTGCACGATCGCCTCGAGCACCTCGGGGATGCCAAGCCCGGTCTTGGCCGAGATCGGAATCGCATCCGAGGCGTCGATGCCGATCACATCCTCGATGTTTTCCTTGACCGCATCGGGGTCCGCGGCGGGCAGGTCGATCTTGTTCAGCACCGGCACGATCTCGTGGCCCGCATCAATCGCCTGATAGACGTTCGCGAGCGTCTGCGCCTCGACGCCCTGACTGGCGTCAACCACCAGCAGCGAGCCTTCGACCGCGCGCATCGAGCGGCTGACCTCATAGGCGAAGTCGACATGGCCGGGCGTGTCGATCAGGTTCAGGATATAGGTCTGACCATCCTTGGCGGGATATTCGATCCGCACCGTGTTGGCCTTGATCGTGATCCCGCGCTCGCGCTCGATATCCATGCTGTCGAGCATCTGCGCCTTCATGTCGCGCGCGGCCACCGTCCCGGTCATCTGGATGAGCCGGTCGGCAAGCGTGGATTTACCGTGGTCGATATGCGCCACGATGGAGAAATTGCGGATGTGATCAAGCTCGGTCATGGGCGGGCGTATAGCGGTAAAAACAAGGGCCGGGAAGGGGGATTTGCGGCGGCCTCTGGCGCCCTGCGCGCGCCCGTGGCAGCATGGCGCAACAGCACGTCGCGACAGGAGCCAAGATGTTTCCCCAGACCTATGCCCCGCCGCCCGGCTTCCCGCCCGAGGGCCGCATCGTCGCCCCCGCGCCCGACTGCCGCTTCCTGCATCAGGCGCGCGTCAGCCTGCCCGGTCAGGTGGCACCGCTCGACGCCTGGCACCGGGTGATGGCGCATCCGCTGCCGGGGATGGCGCTTGCCTTCCGCATCCGCGACTGGATCTCGGCGCGCTTCGGGGTCAAGCGGATCGGCGGCTTTTCCGGGGCGCAGGGCCAGCGCGCCGAAGCCGGGCAGCACCTTGATTTCTTCCTGATCGAGGAGGCCACGCCCGAACGCCTCGTGCTGAGCGAGCGCGACCGGCATCTGGATGTGCTGACCTGCATCACCGCCACCCCCGCCGCAACAGGAACCGAGGTGACGATCCTGTCCTCGGTGGTCACCCACAATACCTTTGGCCGCGCCTATATGCTGGTCGTCGGGCCTGCGCACCGGCTGATCGTGCGGCTGATGCTGGGGCGGCTGCGGCGCGCCAGCGCGCCCCATTGACGGCGCCCCCGGATCGGCCGATCTAGGGACAAAGAGCCAAGGAGATATCCGATGATCCTGTCCGTTCCCAACATGACCTGCGGCCATTGCAAGGCCGCCGTCGAAGCCGCCATCACCGAGGTCGGCGGCAAGGCGCTCGTCAGCCTCGAGGACCGCGAGGTCGAGGTGAACGGCCTGCCCGAGGCGACCGTTCTGGCCGCGCTCAAGGCGGCGGGCTACGAGGCCGAGACGATCGGCTGAGCCCCCGTGTCGGGGATCGGCGCGGGGATCAGCGCGCGGATCGGCAGGTTTTCGCTCAGTTCATTGAGAATCGTTGCGGTTCGCGCTAGGCTGCCACCCAATACCGGTGGGACAGACATGCCGGGTGAATGAGGCAAGCATGAAAATCACTCTACTGGCGGCGGCGTTGATCGCCGCGGGAACAAGTGTCGCTGAGGCCGGGCCGATCGGCACCGCCTGCCTGAGCGGCGGGCGCTCGGCCGCCAACCGCGAGCTTTGCGCCTGTATCGACCGCGTGGCCGATCTGACGCTGACCCGCTCGGACCAGCGCCGCGCGGCCAAGCTCTTCAAGGACCCCGACATGGCGCAGGATGTGCGGATGTCGAGCCGCGACGCCGACAACGACTTCTGGGCGCGCTACAAGAATTTCGCGACCGCCGCCGAAGGCTATTGCAGCAAGTGAAGCCGCGCGATCAGCGCCTCGGTGCCCGCTTCGATGATATCGAGGCAGGCGTCGAAATCGCGCGTGTAATAGGGATCGGGCACCGCCGCGCCATCGGCCAGAAACGGCTCGAGCCGCGCGGCCGCACCGGCAGGCGCCACGGCCCGCGCATCGCGCAGGTTCTGCCCATCCATCGCCAATATCAGATCGAATCGGCTGAAATCCGCGGGCGCCAGCTGCCGCGCGCGCAGGTCTGACAGGTCATAGCCGCGCGCCCGCGCCGCCGCCTGCATCGGCCCGTAGGGCGGCTCGCCCTGATGCCAGTCCCCCGTGCCCGCACTGTCCAGCGTGACCGCAAGCCCCGCCGCGGCCGCGCGCTGACGCATCACCGCTTCGGCGGCGGGCGAGCGGCAGATGTTGCCAAGGCAGAGAAACAGGATACGCATGAGGGCAGGATAACGAGGGGGAAGCCCATGGCCAAGATCGTGATTCTGACCGGCGCGGGAATTTCCGCCGAAAGCGGCATTCGCACCTTCCGCGCCGCGGACGGGCTCTGGGAAGAGCACCGGATCGAGGATGTGGCGACCCCCGAGGGCTTCGCGGCCGATCCCGCGTTGGTGCATCGCTTCTATAATGCCCGCCGCGCGGCGGCCGCTGCGGCCGCCCCCAATGCCGCGCATCGGGCGCTTGCGGCACTTGAGGCCGATCCGCAGCATCAGGTGCTGGTGGTCACGCAAAACGTCGATGACCTGCACGAACGCGGCGGCTCGCACAACGTGATCCATATGCACGGCACGCTCAACGGCGCGCTGTGCCATGCCTGCGAACATCGCTGGCCCGCGCCCGCGGTGATGGCGCCCACTGACGCCTGCCCGGCCTGCGGCGCGCGCGCCACCCGGCCCGATATCGTCTGGTTCGGCGAGATGCCCTATCGGATGGAGGACATCTGGGCCGCGCTGCGGGCCGCCGATCTCTTCGTCTCGATCGGGACCTCGGGCAATGTCTATCCGGCCGCCGGTTTCGTCGCCGATGCACGGCATGCGGGCGTGCCCACGCTGGAATTGAACCTCGAGCCCTCGGCCGGCACGCGATTGTTCGACGAGGCCCGCCATGGCCCCGCCACGCAGATCGTGCCCGCATGGGTCGCCGAAATCTGCCGCTGAACCGGTGCCGCGCGCGGGCTTTGTCATCAGACTTGCACATGAATCGCTTGACGCGCGGCGGCTTTGCCCTTATGCCCCGCGAACGGATTTCCGGGCGTCGCCTTGGCGGCGCTCGACATGTTTGAGAAACGGGCCGCCTGCGCCCTGAGGAAACGAAGGATAACGCCATGTCGCGCGTCTGCGAACTGACCGGCAAGGGCCCGATGTCGGGCAACAACATCAGCCACGCGAACAACAAGACGCGTCGCCGGTTTCTGCCGAACCTGAACGAAGTCACCCTGATCTCGGACGTGCTGGGTCAGTCGTTCAAACTGCGCATCTCGGCCGCTGGCCTGCGCTCGGTCGATCACCGCGGTGGCCTCGACGCCTATCTGATGAAAGCGCGTGACGAGGAACTCTCGACCGCGGCGCTGAAAATCAAGAAGGCGATCGCCAAGGCGCAAGCCGCGGCCTGATCCCGCTCCTTTCGGGTGGGCTCAAGCCTGCCCTGCTTCCAAGACTGGCGTCAGGAAGACACGGAACCCCCGCTTCGGCGGGGGTTTTGCGTTTCCGCCTGCCTGCCGCGCGCCCGTCCGCATCGACGGGCTGGCGCTGCGCACCTGCGCCCGCTAAGATCGCGGCATGACCCTGCGTGCCCTGCGCCCTGCCCTGATCGGCCTGATGGCCGTGATTCTCGCCGTGACGAGCCTGACCATGGCCGTCGCGCGCGGGCAGACGCACATTGCGGGCGAAATCGTGATCTGCACCGGATACGGGATCACCACGATCAGCGTGGATGAGAACGGCGATCCGGTCGGACCGGTCCACCTTTGCCCCGATATGGTGCTTGGGATGATGGCCGCGCTGGAGATGCCGGCGCCCGACCTCACGCGTCCCGAAGGTCCGGCCAGCCGCCTCACGGCGACCGAGACGACCGTCCCCCTTGCCCAGTCGGCCCCGACCCCGCGGGCCCGCGACCCGCCGATCCCCGTCTGATCCCGCGTTCCCACCCAAGATCAGACTGGAGGTCGATGATGACCCGTTTCAAACCGTTTCTGGCCGCTGCGGCGGTCGCCCTTTCCTGTTCCGCTTTCGCGCTGCCCGCGCTGGCCCATGATGGCGTGGCGGTCAAGGACCCCTATGCCCGGGTCTCGACGATGATGTCGAAATCGGGCGCGGCCTTCATGGTGATCGAGAATCACAGCGGCACCGATGATCGGCTGATCAAGGCCACCTCCGACGTGGCCGACCGGGTCGAGCTGCACACCCACAAGGCCGATGCCAATGGCGTGATGCAGATGATCGAGGTCGAAGAGGGCTTCCCGATTCCCGCCCATGGCAGCCATGCGCTGGCCCGCGGCGGCGATCATGTGATGTTCCTCGGGCTGCGGCAATCGCTCAAGGATGGCGATGTGGTCAAGGTCACGCTGACCTTCGAAAAGGCCGGTGATGTCGCGGTGGAAATCCCCGTGGACACCCAGCGCGCCGATCCGGCGCCGATGGGCAACATGCAGATGAACGGCATGGATCACCAGCACATGCACGGCGCCTCGAACTGATCGACGATCAGGACCGGGACCAACGGCCCGATCCGGGCCCGGGCGCCGCACCCTCGGGTGCGGCGTTTCGCGTCGGGCCTGCCCGACGCGCCCCCCCCTCGCGCCCGCTCAGGCGCCCAAAGCCGCCAGCGCCTCGGCCGCGGCCTGCGCGGGGGCCGCCTGGCCCGCCGCCACCGCGGCGCCCAGCCGCGCCATCATCGCGCGGATCTCGGGGTCGGATCCCAGCCGCGCCAGCAGTCCCTCGCGCACCTCGGTTTCGAACCAATAGCGCGCCTGCTCGGCCCGGGCGCGGGCGAAATGCCCCTCGGCCCGGCGCCAGTCCGCCAAGGCGCGCATCTCGTCCCAGGCCTTGGCCAGCCCCGCCTCCTCCAGCGCCGAAACCGGCAGCGCCTTGGGAAAGCCGTCGGGGTCCTGCGCCCGGTGCCGCAAGAGCCGCAGCGCACCGGCATAATCCGACACCGTCCGCATCGCCGCGGGCTTCAGATCGCCATCCGCCTTGTTCACAAGGATCATGTCGGCCATCTCCATGATCCCGCGCTTGACGCCCTGCAGCTCATCGCCGCCCGCCGGCGCCATCAGCAGGATGAACAGATCGGTCATCTCGGCCACCAAGGTTTCGGACTGGCCCACGCCCACCGTCTCGATCAACACCACGTCAAAACCGGCCGCCTCGCACAGCTCCACCGCCTCGCGCGTGCGCCGCGCCACCCCGCCCAATTGCGCCTGGCTGGGCGAGGGGCGGATAAACGCCGCAGGCTCGCGCGAGAGCCGCTCCATCCGGGTCTTGTCGCCAAGGATCGAGCCGCCCGAGCGCGCCGAGGATGGATCGACCGCCAGCACCGCCACCTTCAGCCCCTGCCCGACCAGCATCATCCCGAAGGCCTCGATGAAGGTCGATTTGCCCACCCCCGGCGTGCCCGACAGGCCGATCCGCAGCGCCTGCCGCCCGGCGCCCTTCACCATGTCCAGAAGCCGCGCCGCCTGCGCGCGATGATCCGCCCGCCCCGATTCCACCAGCGTGATCGCCCGCGCCAGCGCCCGGCGCTCGCCTGCCAGAATGCGGGGCGCCAGATCGGCGGCAAGATCGACAGCGGGCTGGGCGGGGGTCATGGCGGGCATCGGCGCTCCGAATTTGGGCTGCGGGCGTCAGGCGCCTGACACATCCGTCAGCGATCGTGATTGCGTTTGGGTTTTCTGCCCGCTCGGGACGGTATAGTCCAGAGCGAGGTGAGTAGGAGGACAGCCATGGGTAAGGCATTCTGGCATGCGGCCCTGATCGCGGCGCTTCTGGCGCCGGGCGTCGCGCGCGCCGATCAGGCCGATGCGATCCGCTTCGACGTGATCCTGCGCGGCATCAAGGCGGGCGAATTGCGCATCGATGGGCGGATCGAGGGCGCGCACTATACCGCCCAAGGCGTGATGGAAACCACGGGCCTTGCCGCCGCGATCCGCAAGATCCGCTATACGGCCACCGCGCAAGGCGCCACGCGCGAAACCCGCTTCACGCCGTCGCGCTACACCGAGACCGCCGATCGCGGCTCGGGCAAACGCCGCGATTTCGAGATCCGCTACCGCGCGGGCACGCCGGTTTCGGTGGCCTCGAACCCGCCCCGCACCCCCAAGGACCGCGATGTGGACCCGGCGAAACAGGGCGGCACCATCGACCCGCTGACCGCGCTTTATGCCGTGCTGCGCGATGTCAGCCCCGATCAGGCCTGCCAGCTCGACGCGAAGATGTTCGATGGCGCGCGGCGGTCTCAGGTGCGGCTTTCTGCGCCGAAGCCCGCGGGCGCGGGCGTGACCTGCAGCGGCGAATATCGCCGCCTCGAGGGGTTTTCCGAGCGCGAGATGGCCGAAAAGAGCCGCTTTCCCTTCACCCTGACCTATGCGCCCACGGCCGATGGCCGGTTGCGCGTGGTCGAGATTTCCACCGAGACGATCCTTGGCAAGGGGCACCTGAAACGGCGATAAGGCGGGCATGAGTGACCGCCTGCCCATCGACGATGTGATCCCCGAACTCTGCGCCGCATTGGCCGGCGCGGGCCGTGCCGTGCTGATGGCGCCGCCCGGTGCCGGCAAGACAACGCGGGTGCCCCTGGCCCTGATGGACCAAATATCGGGCCGCATCCTGATGCTGGAGCCGCGCCGCCTTGCTGCGCGCGCCAGCGCCGAGCGGATGGCCGAGACGCTGGGCGAGCCCGTCGGCGGCCGCGTCGGCTATCGCATCCGGGGCGAGGCCAAAACCAGTCGAGAGACCCGCATCGAAGTGGTGACCGAGGGCATCCTGACCCGGATGATCCAGTCCGACCCCGAGCTGGGCGGCGTGGGCCTTGTGATCTTCGACGAATTTCACGAACGCTCGCTCAATGCCGATCTGGGCCTTGCGCTCGTGTGGGAGGCGCGTGCAGCACTCCGCCCCGATCTGCAGGTGCTGGTGATGTCGGCCACGCTCGACGCGGGGCCCGTTGCGGCGCTTCTGGACGACGCGCCGATCGTCACCTCCGAGGGGCGCGCCTATCCCGTCGAGACCCGCTGGCTCGGCCGCCCCGTCGCGGCGGGCATGCGTCTTGAACCCGCGGTCACGGGGCTCGTGGAGCAGGCGCTGGAGGAAACGACCGAGGGCGGCGTCCTCGTCTTCCTGCCCGGCGAGGGGGAAATTCGCCGGGTCGAGGGCCTCTTGGCCCCCCGCCTGCCCGCGGGCGTGACGCTCGCGCCCCTCTTCGGCGCGATGGATTTCGCCGCCCAGCGCGCGGCGCTGACCCCGCCCGTCAAGGGCCGCAAGGTGGTGCTGGCGACCGCGATCGCGGAAACCTCGCTGACCATCCCCGATGTGCGCGTGGTGGTCGATGCCGGGCGCGCGCGGCGGCTGCGCTTCGATCCGGCCTCGGGCATGGCGCGGCTGGTGACCGAACGTGTCAGCCGCGCCGAGGCCGAGCAGCGCCGAGGCCGCGCGGGACGGGTAGCGCCCGGCACCTGCTATCGGCTCTGGACCCGCGGCGAGGAAGGCGCCCTGCCCGGCTTCGCCCCGCCGGAAATCGCGGTGGCCGATCTGACGGGGCTCGCGCTGGAACTGGCGCTCTGGGGCTCGGATGGCTCGGATCTAGCCTTCCTCACGCCGCCGCCCGCCCCCGCGCTGGCCGAGGCGCGGGCCCTTCTGACCGATCTCGGCGCGCTGGACGGGGGCCGGATCACCGCGCATGGCCGCGCCTTGGCCGCGCTGCCGCTGCACCCGCGGCTCGCGCATATGCTGACCGTGGCGGGCCCGGGTGCCGCGACGCTGGCGGCCCTGCTGGAGGAACGCGACCCGATCCGCGGCGCGCCCGCGGACCTCGCCTTGCGCGCCGCCGCCATCGCCAATCCCGGCCGGTTCGAGGCCGATCACCCGTGGCAAGTGCACCGTGGCACCGTGGAGCGGATCCGCGCCGAGGCCAAGCGCCTCGCCCGCCTCGTCAGCACGCCGGATGCGGGCCTTGGCCTGCCCGAACAGGCTGCGCTCGCCTATCCCGACCGGATCGGCCTGCGCCGCAAGGGCGAGGCGCCGCGCTATGTCCTGTCGGGCGGCAAGGGCGCCGTGGTGGCCGAGGGCGATGCGCTTGGCGCCGCGCGGCTGATCGTTGCGACCGATCTCGACGGCGACCCGCGCGAGGCCCGCGTGCGGCAGGGCATCGCGCTCAGCGACGCCGCGCTGCGCCGCCTCTATGGCGACCGGATCGGCTGGCACGATGTCTGCGAATGGTCAAAGCGCGAGGGGCGGGTGATCGCCCGGCGGCAGGATCGCTTCGGCGCGCTGGTGCTGGACGACCGCCACTGGCCCGAGGCCCCGCCCGAGGCGCTGGCGCGTGGCGCGCTGGACGGGCTGCGCCAGATCGGTCTGACGCTCACGCCCGCGGCAGAGCGCTTCCGCGCGCGGGTGGATCTGTTGCGCGGCGATGGCGCCGATCTGCCCGACCTGTCGGAGGCGGCCTTGCTGGCGGGCGAGGCGCTCTTGCCCTGGCTGCGCGGCAAGCGGACCGAGGGCGATCTGCGCAACGCCGATTTCCTCGAGGCTCTGCGTGCTCAGCTTGATTGGGGCCAGATGGCCGAACTTGACCGGCTGATCCCGGCGCATTTCGAAACGCCGCTGGGCCGCCGCGTGCCGATCGACTATGGCGAAGAGGTGCCGACGATCGAGGTCAAGCTGCCCGAGATGTATGGGCTGAGCACCCATCCGACGGTGGGGCCCAAGCGGCACCCGCTGCGGATCGCGCTCCTCAGCCCCGGGGGCAAGCCGCTTCAGGTCACGATGGATCTGCCGGGCTTCTGGGATGGCTCCTATGCCGAGGTCCGCAAGGAGATGCGCGGCCGCTATCCGCGCCACCCCTGGCCCGAAAACCCGCGCGAGGCCGATCCGACGACGCGGGCGAAACCGCGGGGCACCTAGAGCGCGGCGATCAGCGCGTCGGTCTCGGTCAGCTCGGCGAAATCCTCGCCCAGCAGGCCAAAGGTCACCCGCGCGATTTCCTCCGCCGAGAGCCCCGCATCGGGCAAGTCAAAGCCCAGCACCGCATCGCGCGGCAGCACGACCGCAAAGCCCAGCTCGGCCGCCGCACGCACCGTCGAGGTGACGCAAAACCCCAGCACCGCGCCGGTCACAATCACCCGCGCAACGCCAAGGCCGCGCAGATGCGCCGCCAGATCGGTCGAGGCAAAGGCCGACGAGGTCGATTTATAAAACACCGCCTCACCCGGCTCGGCCACATCACAGGGCATCGGCGCAGCGCCGGGCAGGCCGTTACGGAAGGGCGAGCCCGGGCGCAGATCATGGTGGCGCACATGGATCACCGGCACGCCCGCGGCCCGGCATGCCGCCGCCAGCCGGGCAATCACAACATCGGCATCTGGGTTGACCACGCCGCGCCCCTCATCGAGCCGCGCCTGCATGCCCATCTGCATGTCGATGATCACCAATGCCGTGTCGCGCACAGACCTATCCCTCAACAGTGCCCAAATATCCCGGGGGGAGGCGAAGCCGGGGGGCAGAGCCCCCCTTTCTGGGTCACTTCCCCAGACACCAGCGCATCACCGCTTTCTGGGCGTGCAGCCGGTTCTCGGCCTCGTCAAAAATCACCGAATGCGGCCCGTCCATCACGGCCGAGGTCGCCTCGTCGTTCCGATGCGCGGGCAGGCAATGCATGAAGAGCGCATCGGGCTTGGCGCGCGCCATCAGATCCTCGTTGACCTGATAGGGGCGCAGCTGGTTGTGCCGGCGCTCTTTCGCGCTTTCGGGATCGTGCATCGAGACCCAGGTATCGGTGACCACCAGATCGGCGCCCGCGACCGCCTTGTTCGGATCGCGCTCGATCGTCACCTCGACACCCTTGCCGCGCGCAAAGTCGATCCATTCACGCTCGGGGTCCAAGGTCTGCGGCCCGGTGAAGGTGAAATCGAAGCCGAACTGCCCCGCCGCATGCAGGAAACTCGCGCAGACGTTGTTGCCATCGCCCGACCAGACCACCTTCTTGCCCGCGATCGGGCCGCGGTGTTCCTCATAGGTCATGATATCGGCCATGATCTGGCACGGGTGGGTGCGGTTCGTCAGCCCGTTGATCACCGGCACGGTGGCATGCTCGGCCATCTCGAGGAGCGTCGCCTCTTCGAAGGTGCGGATCATGATCAGATCGACATAGCGCGAGAGCACCCGCGCGGTGTCGGCAATGGTCTCGCCATGCCCGAGCTGCATTTCCTTGCCCGAGAGCACCATCGTCTGCCCGCCCATCTGGCGCACGCCCACGTCGAAGCTGACGCGGGTGCGGGTCGAGGGCTTCTCGAAGATCAGCGCGACCATGTGACCGGCGAGCGGCTGATCATCGTCGGGGGCGCCGCGCGGGCGGCCGTTGCGGGCGTCCTTCATCGCGCGGGCGCTGTCGATCATCTGCCGCAGGTCCGCGGGGGTGGTGGTGTGGATATCGAGAAAATGGGTCATCGGTCGGTCTTTCGTGGCGGATCGCCGGGGGCTGTCTGCCCCCGGACCCCCGAGGATATTTCGGGCAAGATGAAAATCAGGCCTGTTTCGGTTCCAGTGCGGTGGCGGCGGCATCGAGGCGGGCGACGGCCTCGGCCATGTCGGCATCAGAGATGTCGAGCGCGGGCAGGAGGCGCAGGACGTTATCCGCGGCCGGCACGGTCAGCAGATGCTGATCATAGGCGGCGGCGACCACATCCGTGGGTGCGACCTTGCATTTCAGGCCCAGCATCAGGCCCTGACCGCGGACGCCCTCGAAGATGTCGAGGTGGGCCGCGACGAGGCCCTCGAGTTTCTGGCGCAGGAAGCCGCCCTTGGCATTCACCGCGGCGAGGAAGGCGGGGTCCGAGACGATCTGCATCACCCGCGCGCCCACCGCGCAGCCGAGCGGGTTGCCGCCATAGGTCGAGCCATGCGTGCCCGCGACCATGCCCGAAGCCGCGTTTTCGGTGGCCAGCACCGCGCCGAGCGGGAAGCCGCCGCCGATACCCTTGGCGACCATCATGATATCGGGGGTGACGCCCGCCCATTCATGGGCGAACAGTCGCCCGGTCCGGCCCATGCCGCATTGCACCTCGTCAAAAATCAGGAGCGTCCCGGTTTCGTCGCAAAGCTCCCGCAACGCCTTCAGGAACGCGTCAGGCGCCGGGCGGATGCCGCCTTCGCCCTGGATCGGCTCGAGGATGATCGCGGCGGTGGTGTCACCGACCAGCGCCTTGACGGCATCCAGATCGCCGAAGGGCACCTGATGGAAGCCCGGCATCAGCGGTCCGAAGCCCTTGACCATCTTCTCGCTGCCCGAGGCGGCGATTGCGGCGGTCGAGCGGCCATGGAAGGCGCCCTCGAAGGCGATGAACTCGACCCGCTCGGGGTGGCCCTTGGCGTAATGATACTTGCGCGCCATCTTGAAGGCGAGCTCGGCCGCCTCGGTGCCCGAATTGGTGAAAAAGACGGTATCGGCAAAGGTCTTCTCGACCAGCATATCTGCCAGCGCCTGCTGTTCCGGGATCTGGTAGAGGTTCGACACATGCCAGAGCTTGCCCGCCTGCTGGGTCAGCGTCTCGACCAGTTCCGGCGCGGCGTGACCCAGCGCATTCACCGCGATCCCCGCGCCAAGGTCCAGATAGCGCGTGCCATCCGCCGTTTCGAGCCAGGAGCCCGCGCCACGGACAAAGGCCAGCGGCGCGCGGTTATAGGTGGGCAGGACCGAAGAAATCATGAGCAAGCTCCAGCAAGGGAAGGCCAAGGGGTGCATCGGGGCCGGACCACTGTCAACGGGTTTGGGCCGGATCGGACGCGTTTGAGGCAGGATTTGCAGGGGGTGTGGCCAGAGGCCACGGGTGATCGGACGTCAGGCGCGGGTGCGGCGGCGTCGGGGACGGGCGATATATGCGGTCCGGGTGATCATGCGCCCTTGCGTAATCGGCGCCGGGCCTTCTGTCAAAGAAAATTCGTGCGGGTCACGGGTCACGGCTTCATCCGATAGCCGCTGCGCAGCCAGGCCCAGCCGAGCCCTAGCACCACGACCAATGCGGCGCCCACCACCGCCAGCCCCTGCCAGGGCGAGGCATCCGACACGCCCAGCACCCCATAGCGCGCCCCGTCGATCAGATAGAAGACCGGGTTGGCATGGGTGATCGCGCGGAAGGCGGGCGGCAGAGTCTCGACCGAATAGAAGGTGCCCGACAGGAAGCTGAGCGGCGTCACGATGAAATTGGTGATCGCCGCCATCTGGTCGAACTTGTTGGCCCAGATCGCCGCCAGCACGCCCAGGCCCCCCAGCAGCGCCGCCCCCAGCACCACCCAGACCAGCGCCCAGAGCGGATGCGCGATCCCCTGC
>JACXUS010000053.1 GCA_014763785.1 Sphingomonadales bacterium
CCCGCCCCGTGTTTCGCCCCCTGCGTCGCCAGCCGCGCGGCGATCTGGCCCAGACGGCGCAGGCCCGGCACGATCGCCCCGGTCTCGATCAGCGACAGGCCCAGCCGCAGGAACCGCCCCGCCTGTTCCGGCGCGACAAAGGGATCGCCGCTTTCAAACAGCACCCCTTCCGCCAGCGCCGCCGCGATCAGCTCGCGCCCGTCGATATCTTCGGGGCATTCCAGCCAGACCGAGGAGCCGCCATGGCAGGGCTCGGGCGTGCGAAACCCGGGCAGCAGGTCGGGCAGATGTTCCATCACGCGATACCAGCGCTCGGCATGGGCGGCGCTGAGCTTGCGCACCAGCGTGCGATAATGCCCCTCGGCCAGAAAGATCGCCGCGGTGCGCTGATTGTTGAGCGGCGCCGAGCGATGCACCAGACGGCGCAGCCAGCGCGCCTCGGTCACCAAGGGCTCGGGCGCGACCAGAAAGCCCAGCCGCACGCCGGGCGCCAGCACCTTGGAGAGCGTGCCGAGATAGATCACCCGCCCCTCGCGGTCGCGCGATTTCAGCGCCAGATCGGGCGCGAAGGAAACCTCGCCCTCGTAATCATCCTCGACGATCAGGAAATCCTCGGCGGCGGCGCGGGCAAGGATTTCAGTGCGCCGCGCCTCGGGCATCACCAGCATCGAGGGGCAATGCGCCCCGGGCGTCAGCACCGCCAGATCGAGGCCCAGCCCCGGCTCGATCCGCGCGCCCTGCGCGTCGATCGGCAGCGGCACGATCTCGGCACCCGAGAGCCCCAGCATGAAGCGCCCGTCGGGATAGCCCGGCGCCTCATAGCCCACGCGCTTGCCCACCCCGGCCAAGAGCTGCGCGACCAGATAGAAGCCCTCCTGCGCGCCCAGGGTGATCAGGATTTCTTCGGGGCGGGCATAGATGCCGCGCTCGGGCAGGATGCGGGTGCGGATCTGCTCGATCAGCATCGGATCATCGTCAACCGCGCGATCGGCGGCCCACCAATCGGCCGAGGCGCGGCCCAGCGCATCGCGCGAGCACGCCCGCCAGGCATGGAGCGGGAAGAGCCGCGGATCGACCTGCCCGAAGATGAACGGATAGGGATAATCCTGCCAGTTCATGGGCTTGCGGATATGGTTGAGGCGCGAGGGATGCGCCGCCATCCGGCCCTGCCAATCCACGCTCGAGGCCACGGGCATCGGCGGCGCCATGCGGCGCGCGCGGGTCGCCACATAAAGCCCGCGGCGCGGCTGCGCCTCGAGATAGCCGCGCGCGACCAGCTCGTCATAGACCGCGGTCGCGGTGTTGCGCGCGATGCCGAGCTTCTGCGCCAGCCCGCGCGAGGAGATCATTTTTTGCCCCGGATGCAGCTTGCCGTCATGGATCGCGGCGATCAGCGCGCGGCGCAGCTGGCGTTGCAGCGGCTCGGGACTGGTGCGGTCGATGGTGACGGGCGGGGTCTGCATGGCGGCTTTCGCGGGAGGCTGCGCCCTTGTCGGCGGCCCCGCGCGCGGGGGCAAGGGCCGCCGTGGCCCGCGGCAGCCGCGATCCACCGCCCGCCCAAGTTTTCGGCGCCGCGCCGGGTTTGCGGCCCAATTATGGGGCCAGATCGCGACGGCGCGGCCAAACTGGCCCCATCGGTTGCGCGGGGGTGGCCCTGTTGCCGCGCGCCGGGTCAGTGCTTGGCTGAGGGCAGGCCCCAGCCGGGGCGCAACCCGCGAAAGGACCCGCAGATGGACGGCCGTCAGATCAACGATATCAGCGCCACGGTCGAGGCCGACCGCGCCCATGTCTGGCATCACCTGTTTCAGCATGCAGCGCTGGACAGCCGCGATCCGCGGATCCTTGTCGAGGGCCGCGGGATGACCGTCTGGGACCAGACCGGGCGCGAGTATCTGGATGCGGTTTCGGGCGGGGTCTGGACGGTCAATGTGGGCTATGGCCGCGAAAGCATCGCCAATGCGGTGCGCGATCAGCTGGTCAGGATCAACTATTTCGCGGGCTCGGCGGGCACGATTCCGGCGGCGCAATTCGCGCAGAGGCTGGTCGAGAAGACCCCGGGCCTCAGCCGCGTCTTCTTTGCCAATTCGGGGTCCGAGGCCAATGAGAAGGCCTTCAAGATGGTCCGCCAGATCGCCCACAAGCACCATGGCGGGCGCAAATGGAAGATCCTCTACCGCGAGCGCGACTATCACGGCACCTCGCTCGGCGCGCTGGCGGCCTGCGGGCAGGAACAGCGGCAGGAGCAATACGGCCCCTTCCCCGCGGGCTTCGTGTCGGTCCCGCATTGTCTGGAATACCGCGCGCAATGGGATGTCGAGAACTATGGCGAGCGCGCCGCCGATGCCATCGAAGAGGTGATCCTGCGCGAGGGCCCCGATACGGTGGGCGCCATCTGTCTGGAACCGATCACCGCGGGCGGCGGGGTGATCGTGCCGCCCAAGGGATATTGGGAGCGGGTGCAGGAGATCTGCCGCAAATACGATATCCTGATCCATATCGACGAGGTCGTCTGCGGCATGGGCCGCACCGGCGCATGGTTCGGCTATCAGAATTACGGCATCAAGCCCGATTTCGTGACGACCGCGAAGGGTCTCGCCTCGGGCTATGCGGCGATTTCCTGCCTGATCACCACCGAGGAGGTGTTCCAGAAATTCCGCACCGACCCCGACGATCCGATGAGCTATTTCCGCGATATCTCGACCTTCGGCGGCTGCACCGGCGGGCCGGCGGCGGCACAGGAGAACATGCGCATCATCGAGGATGAAAACCTGCTCGAGAACACCCGCAGGATGGGGGCCACGCTGCTCGAGGGGCTGCGCGGGCTGATGGAGAAACACGCCATTGTCGGCGATGTGCGCGGCGCGGGGCTCTTTTGCGGGCTCGAACTGGTCGCCGACCGCACCACCCGCGAGCCGCTGGCCGAGGCGCTGGTCGAGCGGGTCGTGAACCTGTGCGATGCCGAAGGGCTGATCATCGGCAAGACCTCGCGCAGCTTCCGCAATCTGAACAACACGCTCTGCCTCAGCCCGGCGCTGATCATCGGGCCGTCCGAACTCGCGCGCATTCTCGACACGCTCGACGGGGCGCTGGCCCGCGTCACCCCCTGACCCCTTTCCAAGGCCGGACAACAGGCCGCCACCCCAACAGACGAGGATAGAATGATCAAAAGAACCGCCCTGCGCCTGAGCGTCTCGCTGCTCGGCCTTTTGTCGGCCACCGGCTTTGCCCATGCCGAAAAGCTGATCATCGGCCATTTCGGTATCCCGCTGCCGATGATGACCGAGGTCTCGACCGGCGCCTATGACAGCGCGATGGGCTATGAGATCGAATGGCGCAAATTCGACAGCGGCACCGAGGTGATCGCGGCGATGGCCTCGGGCGATGTCAAACTGGCGGCGCTTGGGTCTTCGCCCTTCGCCATTGGCGCAAGCCAGGGCGTGCCGTTGCAGCTTTTCATGCTGTCGGGCGTGATCGGCACGGCCGAGAGCCTGATCGCGCGTGAAGGCGCGGGCATCACCACGCTGGCCGATCTGAAGGGCAAGCGCGTGGCGGTGCCGGTGGGCTCGACCGCGCATTTCTCGCTGGTTGGCGCGCTGGCGCATGCGGGGATTGCGGAAAGCGAGCTCACGATCCTGAACATGCCGCCCGATCAGATCGTCGCCGCCTGGAGCCAGGGCGCGATTGACGCGGCCTTCATCTGGGACCCGGCGCAATCGAAGCTTCTGGAAAGCGGCGCGCGGATCGTGGGCGCCGACGAGACCGCGACCTGGGGCTATCCGACCTTTGACGGCTGGGTGGTGAACACCGCATTCGCCGCCGAGCACCCCGAGGCCGTGGCGGGCTTCGTCAAGGTCACGACCGCGGCCGATGCCGCCTATCTGGCCGATCCCGCCGCCTGGACGCCCGAGAGCGCGCCGGTGATGACCATCGCCAAGGAAACCGGCGCCGATCCCGCGCAGGTGCCGGGCATTCTTGCGGGCTATACCTTCCTGCCCGCGGCCGATCAGGCGGGGGCCGACTGGCTGGGCGGCGGGCTTGCGGCCTCGGTCAAGGCCACGGCCGAATTCCTCAAGGCCGCCGGCCGGATCGACAGCGTGGCGGCGGATTATGCGCCCTTCATCACGCTCGCCCCGGTGCAGGCGGCGGTGGCCCAGTAACCCCCAAGGCGGCGCCTCCGGGCGCCGCCCTCTCCCCGAACGAAAGGTCGAGCATGCTGGAAATCCGCCGCGTCTCCGTCTTCTATCCCGGCGCCGAGGGCTCGGAGCCCGTCGAAGCCCTGCGCAACCTCGATCTCGAGATCGGGCCGGGCGAATTCGTCGTGGCGCTTGGCGCCTCGGGCTGCGGGAAATCGACGCTGCTGAACCTGATCGCGGGGTTTCTGGCGCCGAGCTTCGGTCAGCTGCGGCTGGATGGCGCGCCGATCACCGGGCCAGGCCGCGACCGTGCGGTGGTGTTCCAGAAACACGCGCTGATGCCGTGGCTCAATGTGATCGACAACCTCGCCTTCGGGCTCAAGCTGCAGGGCGTGGCCCGCGAGGACCGCTATGCCGTGGCGCGGCGGTTCCTGAGCCTGTTGGGGCTGGAGCAATTCGAGACCTCGCCGGTCTATATGCTTTCGGGCGGCATGCAGCAGCGCGTAGGCATCGGGCGCGCGCTGACCGCCGATCCGCGCATCTTGCTGATGGACGAGCCCTTGGGCGCGCTCGATGCGCTGACCCGCGAGCGCGCGCAGGAGCTGATCCTGAAGATCTGGCGCGCGCAGGACAAATCGGTCTTTCTGATCACCCATTCGGTCGAGGAGGCGCTCTTCATGGGCACCAAGCTGATCGTGATGTCGCCGCGCCCGGGGCGGATCACGCATCGCTTCGATCTGCCCTTCTCGCGCCGGTTCCTCGACGGCCAGAGCGCGCGCGCGGTCAAGGCTGCGCCCGATTTCATCGAGATGCGCGAGACGATCCTGCGCATCATCTTCGCCGACGAGGAGCAGGCTGCATGAGCTTTGAACCCCATGCCGAGGCCACCCGCGCCAAGCCCGCGCAGGCGCAATCGCACTGGCTGCGGCGGCTCTGGCGCGCGGCGCCCACGAAACCGGGCCAGACCTATGGCGTGCCCGGCGAGGGGCGGACGCTGCCGATTTCGGTCGGCGCGGTGGTGCTGGCTCTGGTCGCCTGGCAGGCGGTGACGGCGCTTGGCCTTGTGGCGCCCCTGTTCCTGCCCTCGCCGGTGCAGGTGGTGCAGAAATTCGTAGCGATCCTGCAAAGCGGCTATACCGGCGCGCCCTTGTGGCTGCATGTGCTGGTGTCGGCCGCGCGGGTCTTTGCGGCCTTTGCGCTGGCCTGCCTGATTGGCATTCCCCTGGGCCTTGCGATGGGGATGAGCCCGGTGATGCGCGGCCTCTTCGATCCGTTCCTTGAATTCTACCGGCCGATCCCGCCCTTGGCCTATCTGCCCCTGATGATCATCTGGTTCGGTATTGGCGAGACCTCGAAAGTGCTTTTGATCTTCCTTGCGGTGCTGGCGCCGGTGACCTTGGGCGCGCGCGCCGGGGTGCGATCCGTCGCGATCGAGCAGATCCACGCCGCCTATTCGCTGGGTGCCACCCGCGCGCAGGTTCTGCGCGAAGTGGTGATGCGCGCGGCCCTGCCCGAGATCCTGACCGCTTTGCGCATCGGCGTGGGCTTTGGCTGGACGACGCTTGTGGCCGCCGAGATGGTCGCCTCGACCCAGGGGCTCGGCTATATGGTGCTGTCGGCGAGCCAGTTCCTGCAGACCTCGACCGTGCTGGTGGGGATCATCCTCATCGGGCTGATCGCTTGGGTCTTCGACCTCTCGATGCGCGCCCTTGAACGGCGGATCGTGCCGTGGAAGGGTCGGATGTGAGCGCCCGGCGGCCCCGGTGATCCGCCCCGCAGGCGATGCACGGCGGGGCGCGGCACAGACGGCGGACGGCCTGCGCCACGGCGCCCGGCCGCCCCAAATCAGCAACGGAGAAGACCCCATGCAGAAGACCGCCCTGATCACCGGCGCCACCGCCGGGTTCGGCGATGCCATCGCCCGCCGCCTTGTGGCCGAGGGTTGGAAGGTCATCGTGACCGGCCGCCGTCAGGACCGGCTGGAGGCACTGGTCGACGCGCTCGGCGGGCCCGCGATCGCGCATCCCCTGTGCTTCGACATCCGCGACGAGGACGCGACCCGCGCGGCGCTGGCAGATCTGCCCGCGGGCTTCACCCGGATCGACGCGCTGATCAACAATGCGGGGCTCGCGCGCGGCACCGGGCCCGCGCAGGCCTGCGATCTGGACGACTGGAAGGCGATGATCGACACCAATATCACCGGCCTTGTCACCATGACGCGGCTCGTGCTCGACCGGCTGATCGAGAGCCGCGGGCTGGTGGTCAACCTCGCCTCGATCGCGGCGCATTGGCCCTATCCGGGCGGCAATGTCTATGGCGGCACCAAGGCCTTCGTGCGCCAGTTCTCGCTGGGACTGCGGTCCGATCTGGCGGGCACCGGCGTGCGCGTGACCTCGATCGAGCCTGGCCTGTCGGAAAGCGAATTCACCCTGGTGCGCACCGGCGGCGATCAGGCGGCCTATGACCGGCTCTATGCCGGGGCCGATCCGCTGCAGCCCGAGGATATCGCCGAGACGGTGCATTGGGTGGCGAGCCTGCCCGCGCATGTGAACATCAACGCGGTCGAAATCATGCCGGTCAGCCAGAGCTGGGCCGCGCTGAACGTGCACCGGCGCTAGGTCCGCGAGGGGGGCGGGTCAGACCACCTGCCCCGCCGCCCAGCCCGAGGCCCAGGCCCATTGGAAATTGTAGCCGCCGAGCCAGCCGGTCACATCGACCACCTCGCCAATGAAGAAAAGCCCGGGCACCGCGCGGGCCTCCATGGTTTTCGCGTCGAGCCCCTCGGTCGCGACCCCGCCCAAGGTCACCTCGGCGGTGCGATAGCCCTCGGAGCCGACGGGGCGCAGCACCCAATGCGCGATCAGCCCGCCAAGCCCATCGAGCACCCGGTTCGACTGATCCGCGAGCCGCCCGCCAAGGCCCGCCTGCTCGACCATCAGCGCCGCGAGCTTCTCGGGCATGAGCCGCGCCAGCGCATTGTGCAACGCGCCGCGCCCGGCCTGCTGGCGCAGCGCCGCGAGTTCCGCGCCAATGTCGCGCCCCGGCGCCAGATCGAGGCTGATCGCCTCGCCCTCGTGCCAATAGTTCGAGATCTGCAGCACCGCCGGCCCCGAGAGCCCGCGATGGGTGAACAGCAGATCCTCGTCAAACCGGGTGCGGCCATGGGCGATGCGCACCGGCAGCGCGAGCCCCGCCAAGGGCGCCGTCCGCGCCAGATCCTGCTCGGCGAAGGTCAGCGGCACGAGGCCCGGCCGCGTCTCGGTCACGCGCAGGCCGAACTGCTCGGCGATGCGATAGCCAAAGCCGGTCGCGCCCATCTTGGGGATCGACTTGCCGCCGGTGGCGATGACCAGCCGGTCGCAGGTGAGCGCGCCCTGATCGGTGCGCAGGGTGAAGCCGGTCGCGCCGCGCTCGACCGCCTCGACGCTGCAGCCCAGACGCATCTCGCCGCCCTGCCGGATCGGGTCGAGGAGCATCTCGACCACCTGCCCCGCGCGGCCATCGCAAAAGAGCTGCCCGCGGTGCTTTTCATGCCAGGCGATGCCCGCACGCTCGATCCGCGCGATGAAATCGGCCGGGGTAAAGCGCGACAGCGCCGAAAGCGCAAAGCGCGGGTTCTCCGAGACGAACCGCTCGGGCGCATTCTGCCGGGTCAGCTCGCGGTTGGTGAAATTGCACCGCCCGCCGCCCGAGATGCGAATCTTCTCGCCCGGCCGCGCGGCATGGTCGATCACCAGCACACGCCGCCCGCGCGCGACCGCCTCGCCCGCACAAATCAGCCCCGCGGCGCCCGCGCCAAGCACCAAAACATCATAGTTTTCCATGCCCCCAGCCTTATCCCCGGGCCGATGACAGGAACAGTGAAATTTCCGCGTTTTTCCTCTTGAAGCCCGCGCGGACCTTCTCTAGATAGCACCGCACGTTGGGATGTAGCTCAATTGGTAGAGCACCGGTTTTTGGTACCGTAGGTTGTAGGTTCGAGTCCTACCGTCCCAGCCATTCTTCCCGTTGATCGTGATCTGTTGCCCTGCGGGGCCCCGCTGGCTTGGGCTCAGTCCCCCATGCAGGCGCCGCGAGGCCGGGCCTGCGCCCCCTCGCCGTGCCGGGCGATCCTGTCTGCCCCCGCCAACCTGCCCCCACAGACACCTGCGTCACCCCGCCTGCGTCACCGAATGGGGCCTGCGCCGCTCAGGATGCAGCGACCCGCCCCAACGCAGCCCGCGGGAAGCCGTTGCAGCACATGAATGGCGGGTGGTTTGGCGGGCTCGGCCCCAAGGGGCTGGCCTGAACCATGCAGTAAGGGAGAAATGGCGGACCCGGAGCGATTCGAACGCCCGACCCTCAGATTCGTAGTCTGATGCTCTATCCAGCTGAGCTACGGGTCCGCTGTGGAGGTGGCATTTAGACCCCGCGCCGGGGGGATGCAAGGCCTAAATTCGCGCGCGCATGGAATTTTCCGCCCGGCCCGCGCGCGGCCCGGCGCGTTCAGCCCGCCGGGGCCTGCAAATCAAGGCCCTCGGGCAGGTGCAGCTTGAATTCGGTGCCGTTCTCATCGGTGCGCACCAGTTCGAGCCGCCCGCCATGGCCGCGCACCAGTTCCGCCGAGATCGCAAGGCCAAGCCCGGTGCCGCCCTTCTTCACCCCGCCCGAGAACGGCTGGAACAGATGCTCGCGCGCGCGCTCGGGCAGGCCCGGCCCTGTGTCCTGCACGCGGATCCACCAGCCCTCGGCCTCGTGGCCCGCGCCGATCTCGATGGTGCCGGGCTGGCCGGTGGCCTCGATCGCCTGCCGCGCGTTGCGCACGAGGTTCGAGAGCACGCGATAAAGCTGCTCGCGGTCGGCGCGAATCGTCAGATTGGGCGCGACATCGGTCACGAAGTCGATCTGCGCCGCCTCGGCCGGGGGCTGCTCGGCCTCGAGCACCTCGGCCACCAAGCCGCCCAGCATGAAGCGCGAGAGCGTGGGCGGCGGCTCTTCGGCCTTGCCGAAGGCCAGCGTCGTCTCGCACAGGTTCACCGCGCGGCCGATCGAATTCATCAGCTTGGGCGCGGCACGCTGCACGCCGGGATCGTTCGAGCCCTCCATCCGGTCGGCGAAAAGCTGCGCCGTGGTCAGGATGTTGCGCAGATCGTGGCTGATCTTGGCCACCGCCTGCCCGAGCTGGGCCAGCCGCTCCTTCTGCTTCAGCGCGGCGGTCAGCTGGCGCTGCATCGAGGCCAGCGCCTCTTCGGCCACGCGCAGCTCCTCGACGCGGGCGGTGGGCTCGATGATGCGCCGCGCATCCTCGGGCGCCTCGGCATAAGAGGACATATGCGCCACGACCCGCTTGATCGGCACCACCATCAGCCGCCGCACCAGCGCGAACAGCAACAGCGCCGTGACCACCGAGACCGCCGCCGACAGCGTCAAGAGCCGCAGCCCGTATTCGATCATCCCGATCCGCATCGGGCCGGTCTCCATCGTGACCTCGATCACAAGGCCGCCCTTCTGCACCGGATCGCCGATCACCCGGATCACATGCGTCTCGGGGTCGGCCAGCAGCGCCAGCGCATCGCGCACCAGCACCCAGTTGCCCGGCTCGCGCAGATCATAGGTCGCCGCAACCGGCCGCGGGATCGGCGAGGACAGCACCAGCTGGCGCGCCGTGTCGCGCCGCAACACGACGTTTAAGACGCCGGCGTTCTGCAGCAGTTCCTCTTCCAGATCGGGCTCGATCATCTGATCGGTCGCCAGAAGCGCGAGCGAGGCGATCTGTGCGCGCTCAAGCCGGGTCAGCAGGTAATCCTCGCGGTAATTCGCCAGCCCCGGCAGAAGGATCAACACTTCGGCCAGCACGACGAACAGCGTCGTCAGGATCAAGAACCGGCCCGAAAGGGTGTTAATCGCCATTACCTTCACATTTGCCTGAGCCCACCGCGCAGGCCCGCGCCACGATCCGCATCGTTATTCGCAAGAAATACCAGACGCTTCGCGGATTAAATAGGTGACGCGCGCCTTGCGCGAAAGGTCGCGCATCGCGATAAATCACGACGACGTGTCGTGCCCGGGCGCGGAACGGGCCCGGCGCTGTGCCAGACCCTGTGCCAGCCCCTGTGCGGCGGGGCGAAAAATCCGTCACGGATGCGTTGACTTGCTGCCCGGGGCCGACTATAGCCCGGGCCTCGAATATGCGCGGCGGCCGAATCCCAGAGAGGCGGTCGCCCTACCGTAGCAGAACCCGGAGTAACCGCGATGAAACGCACCTTCCAGCCGTCGAACCTTGTTCGCGCCCGCCGCCACGGCTTCCGCGCCCGCATGGCCACCAAAGGCGGCCGCAAGGTGCTGAACGCCCGTCGCGCGAAGGGCCGCAAGGTTCTCTCGGCGTAAGCTGACAGGCGCAAGCCATGACACCGCCGGAGGCTCCCGTGGCTGACCTTCAGGGTCGGGAAACGGGAAGCGCCCCGGCGGTTTCCGTTTGTCCGGATGCCCCCTTGACCCCGCGCATTACCGTGCTGCGCCAGCGGGCCGATTTCCTGCGCGCCGCCAGTGCCCTGCGTCAGGGCACCGCGGGGTTTCTGCTGCAGGGGCGCGCGCGGGCTGAGGGCGAACCCAGCCCCCCCGATTTGGTGCGCGTGGGCTTCACCTGTTCCAAGAAGATCGGCAATGCCGTGGCGCGCAACCGCGCCAAGCGGCGGCTGCGCGCGATTGCGCAGGCGGTGCTGCCCGGCCTTGCGCGGCCCGGTTGGGACTATGTGCTGGTCGGCCGCCCCGAGGCCACTGCGACCCGCGATTTCCGCGCCCTGCAGGAAGATCTGACCCGCGCGCTGGCCGATATTCACGCCGGGCGCAGCCAGAAGCCGCGTCCCCCCCGCCCCGATCAAAAGGGCCGCCGCCGCGGCAAGGGAGCGCTCGCGCCCGAGGGCCGCGCATGAGCCCGCTCGCCGCTCTGATCGCGCTGCCGGTGCGGGGCTATCGGCTGCTGCTGTCGCCTTGGGTCGGCCATGGCTGCCGCTATCAGCCGACCTGTTCGGCCTATGCGCTCGAGGCGCTCGAGCGCCACGGCGCGTTCAAGGGCAGCTATCTGGCCGCGAAACGGGTGCTCAGCTGTCATCCGCTGGGCGGCCACGGCTATGATCCGGTGCCCGGCGCCGATCCCGAATTCGATGCCCAGCGCCGCGGGGAGAAGAGCGATGCTTGACGACGAAGACGCCCCGATCCACCCGCTCTTTGCCGGCGCCCCCTCGGGCACCGAATTCAAGAAACTGCGCAAGCGGATCGTCCGAGAGACCCGCGAAGCCATTGAAAAATATGGCATGATCGAACGCGGCGCGCGCTGGCTCGTGTGCCTGTCGGGCGGCAAGGACAGCTATACCCTGCTCGCCGTGCTGCATGAGCTGAAATGGCGCGGGCTCCTGCCGGTCGAGTTGCTGGCCTGCAACCTCGATCAGGGGCAGCCCGGTTTTCCGGCGACCGTCCTGCCCGAATTCCTTGAAACGATGGGCGTTCCGCACCGGATCGAGTATCAGGACACCTATTCCATCGTGATGGACAAAGTGCCGCAGGGGCGGACCTATTGCAGCCTGTGCTCGCGGCTGCGGCGCGGCAATCTTTACCGCATCGCGCGTGAAGAGGGCTGCTCGGCGGTGGTGCTCGGGCATCACCGCGACGATATCCTCGAGACGTTTTTCATGAACCTGTTCCACGGCGGGCGGCTGGCGACGATGCCGCCGAAGCTGGTCAACGAAGAGGGTGATCTGTTCGTCTATCGCCCGCTCGCCTTCGTCGCCGAGGCGGATTGCGAGCGGTTTGCCCGGGCGATGAACTATCCGATCATCCCCTGCGATCTGTGCGGCAGCCAGGACGGGTTGCAACGCCAGCAGGTCAAGCAAATCCTTGATCAATGGGAGAAAAACTCCCCCGGGCGGCGGCAGGTGATGTTCCGCGCGCTGATGAATGTGCGCCCCTCGCATCTGGCCGATCCGGGGATTTTCGATTTCGCCGGGCTGATGCGCGGTGCGGCGGCGGCGGCGGATGGGGCGCATTTTACCGAAATCCCGCCGAAACTTCGCGACGCCGATTAACGTTTCACTGACCAAACTTGCCTAGGCTGAACCGGATTCGGGGGCATGGCCCCATCGGGCGGCTGAGGATGGATGATGGCGAAATTCGGTGAAACACGGCTGGCGGAGCGGATGGCGTCGGTGGTGATACGGCGTGAAATCGCGGTCTTCCTGCCGGCCATCGGCCTTGCCGGGCTCTGGTTCGGGGCCGAGGCGATGGGGCTTTTGACCGCAACCGCGCTTGGCGTGGCCTGGGTGACCCGGCCGCTGCCCGTGCCGCCCGAAGACCCCGAAGCCCAGGTGATGGACGGGATCACCGGCCTGCCGCTGCGCCCCGAGGCCGAATCGCAGCTGGAGGTCCTGTTGCGGGAGGCGCGACAGACCGCCCGCGGCACAGCCTGTCTCGTGCTCGGCATCGACGACCCCGAGCGCTGGGAACGCCGCGTCAGCCGGGCCGAATTCGACGAGATTCTCTGGCGCACCGCCGAGCGGATCCGCAGCGCCGTGCGCGACGGCGATCAGATCGCCCTGATCGGCGAAACCCGCTTCGCGATCCTGCTCAAACCAACGCCGCGCCCCGATCTGGAAAGCATGATCCAGCTTTCCGCTCGGTTGCAATCGGCCACCGAGGCGCCGCTTTCAATCCACGCCCGATCGGTCATTCTGACCACCTATGTCGGCTTCTGCCTGATGTCGCGCAGTCCCGACATGAGCGGCGCGCAGATGCTTGCATCGGCCGATATCGCCGCAGATGAAGCCATGCGCAACGGACCAAGCGGCGTGCGCGCCTTCTCGCCCGAATTGCGCAAGGCCGCGCAGACGCGCAGCGCGCTGAGCGCGGAGATCGGCGATGCGCTGGAAAACGGTCAGATCGTCGCCTTCTTCCAGCCGCAGCTCTCGACCGATACCGGCCTTGTCTCGGGGTTGCAGGCGGTGCCGCGCTGGCTGCACCGCGAACGTGGCATCCTGACCGAGACGGATATCCTCCCGGCCATCGATTCCGCCGGGCTGCGCACCCGTCTGGCCGAGGTCATGCTGTATCAGAGCTTCGGCGCCCTGCGCGACTGGGAGCGCGCCGGCGAGATGGTCGGCGCCGTCTCGCTGCCGGTCTCGCCCGAACTGATGACCAATCCCAAGCTCTCCGAGCGGATGCGCTGGGAACTCGACCGCTTCGAGATCGCCCCCGAACGAATCCGGCTGATCCTGCCGCAAAGCGTTCTGGCGCGCCTCAATGAGGATCTGATCGAGCACAATCTCTCGGCCTGCGCCAAGATCGGCTGCAAGATCGAACTCTCGGGGTTCGGCTATGGCCCCGCTTCGGTCGATGCGCTGCGCCGCTCATCCGCGCAACGGCTGCGGATTCACCGGTCCTTCGTGGCACGCGTCGATCGCGATCCGGAACAGCAGCGCCTCGTCTCGGCGATCATCACCATGGCCGAGGGGCTGGGCATGGAAACGCTGGCCGAGGGGGTGGGCACGCTGGGCGAACATGCGATGCTGTCGCAACTGGGCTGCGATCAGGTGCAGGGGCGTGCGATCTCGGCGCCGCTCCCCCTCGAGGAGACCTTCGGCTGGTTGCAGCGGCACCGGGCCAAGCTCGCCTCCGCGCCCGATTTCAACCGTCGCCGCGGCGCCTGATCCCCGCCCCCGGGTCGCAGTCGGGGGGCCACCGGGCACGCAACCGAGGGGAAGCCGTGCACGCAGCAGGGGGGGGAAGCCATGCACCCCGCCAGGGCGCAGTCTCGAAAGGGCCGCACCCAGTGGTCGCGGCCCGGACCACGTCCCCGGCCCCAGCTTCTCAGTCCTCAGCGCCCGATCCTCAGCGCCCATTCCTCGGTCCACCGTCCTCAGCCCCGGCCCCCAGTCCTCCGTCCTTAGCCCCGCACTCAGCCCACCGCGCTCAGCCCACCGTCCTCGGTCCTCCGTCCTCAGCCCACCATC
>JACXUS010000283.1 GCA_014763785.1 Sphingomonadales bacterium
GCGTCATTCCGAAGGCCTGTTTGAACAGCCGCGAGAATTGCGCCTGATCGGAAAAGCAGAACCGATAGGCGATCTCGGCAAGGCTCAGATCGCCCGGCGCCGCCACCGCCTCGCGCGCGCCCCTGAGCCGCGCCTCGCGGATCTCGCGCGCCACCGAGCGGCCATCCTCGGCGAAGATCTCATGCAGATAGCGCTTGGAAATCCCGCAGGCCCGCGCCACCCGTTCCGGGCCCAGCGCCGGGTTCAGAAGATCGCGCCGAATCACCGCATCGGCCCGCCGCAGATGCGCCGCGCGCACCGCGCTCAACCCCTCGGTCTCGGCCTGCTCCGACAGCGCCAGCGCCAGCAGTTCCACGAGCTGCCGCCCCACCAGATCGGCCGCCCCCGCGGTCACATCCTCATCCAGCGCCGCCCGCGCCATGGTGACGAAGAGCGCCCCCACCCCGCCGCGGGCATCGAATTGCTGCGCGCAGAACCGATCCGGCTGGCGGATGCGCTCGGCCAGGAGCGCGCGCGAGACCTTGAGCAAGCCCAGCGCATTCGGCGCGCCATAGGAAAACCGATAGGGCTCATTGCCGCGCTCGACCAGAAAGGCGCCGGGCGCGCAGCTGACCTCGCGGCCAAGCTGGGTGAACTCGACGGGCGCAAGGCGCGGGATGGTGATCAGGAATTCCTCTTCGCCCTGCCGCGCGATCTGGCCCGGGCCGCGCTCATAGGCCAGCGCATCGGTTTCCAGCCGCGAGAGCGACACCGCGCCGACCTGCCGCATGCTCAGCCGCCCGCGAAACTGCGCGGCATCGCGAAAGGTCAGGCGCAGCGGGAAATAGGCCTCGGCAATGACGCTGTTCCAATAGGCCGCGCGCTCGGGCGCGGGCACGGGATCGGTGGCATGGCTGACAAGCGTCGCGGTCATGTCGTTACGGAAACCGAAGCGTGAAAGGATGATGACAAAGGCTAGGCGAGGTCTTGCCCGGCTGGCAAGCCCCCTCTGCCCCCGGCCCCGCCTGCGCGCCTTCAGCGACAAAAATCTGTGCAGCCAGACGCAAGACGCGCCGCGCCCCGCGCCGCACCCTCAATCCATCACCAAAAGCGGCGCCAAGCCGCCAAAACAGGGAGACACGCATGTCCGGTCGCAAAGTCGATCCGATCACCCTTTCCGTCGTGCGCGGGGTTCTGGAAACCACCCAGCGCGAGATGACGCTGACGCTCGAGCAAACCGCGCGTTCGTCGGTCTTCAACCTCGCGCATGACTATTCCACGGCGCTCTTCAACCACACGCCCGAGATGATCCTGCAGGGTCAGGATATTCCGATCCATCTGGGCTCGCTCATTCCGGCGATGAAATCGGTGGCGCGCTATTTCGAGGGCGATATCCACGAAGGCGATATCATCCTGCACAACGACCCCTCCTATGGCGGCTCGCACATCATCGACACCTGCATGTATTACCCGGTCTTCTACGAAGGCGAGCTCGTCTTCTGGACCGTCTGCAAGGGCCACCTGACCGATATCGGCGGCCCGGTGCCCGCGGGCTACAACCCGAACGCGACCGAGATTTTCGCCGAAGGGCTGCGCATCCCGCCGGTGAAGCTCTGGGATCGCGGCACCCCGCGCAAGGATGTGATCAACCTGCTGCTGACCAACATGCGCGCCCGCCGCGATCAGGAGGGGGACTTCAACGCGCTCATCGGCGCCTGTCAGGTCGGCGCCCGGGCGCTCAAGGGCCTGATGGACAAATACGGCAAGGCGGTCGTGCAGGACTGCATCGCCGAGCTTCTGGACATGGCCGAGGCGCATATGCGCCATCTGATCGCCGAGGTCCCCGACGGCACCTATAGCGGCACCGCCATTCTGGAAGACGCAGGCCACGGCTTTGGCGATTTCGAGATCACCGCCACCGTCACCATCAAGGGCGACGGCTGCCATATCGCGATTCAATCGCCCCCGCAGATCCCCTATTTCATCAACTCCTATGAGGGGAACAGCCATTCCGGCGTCTATCTCGGGCTGATGATGTTTGCCCAGCTGCCGCCGCCCTATAACGAGGGGCTCTATCGCTGCGTCACCACCGACATGGGGCCGAAAGGGACGCTCTGCAACGCGCAAAGCCCTGCGCCGCATATGAACTGCACCACAACGCCGATGGAGACGCTGACCGATGCGGTGCGGCTCGCCTTCGAGCAGGCCGCGCCCGCCAAGGTCGCCGCCAGCTGGGGCCACGCCAACGGCTGCAACATCGCCGGATGGGACAGCCGCCACGATGAGGAATATGTGACCATGGTGCTCGCCTCGATCATCTCGGGCGCAGGCGCCACGGCCAGTCAGGACGGCTGGCACGCCTGCGGGCCGGAATGCTGCTTCGGCGCGCTCACCTCGGGCGACATCGAGATGCTGGAACATTCCTATCCGATCATCATCCACCGCTATTCGCTGATGGAAGACTCTGGCGGCGCGGGCCGCAACCGCGGCGGCTCGGGCACCTGCTGGGAGGTCGAGCCGCTGGACCGGCCGATGACGCTGATCACCTTCGGCGAGGGGCGGCGCATCCCCGCCATGGGCGCCGCCGGTGCCGCCTCGGCGATGATTGAGAAAAAGGTCGGACGGTTGGAGATCACCCGGGGCGGCGCGACCGAGGTCATCACCGATAACGTGATCGAAACGATCCAGCCCGGCGAACGCGCGGCCAATTTCAACCCCGGCGGCGGCGGCTTCGGCCCGGCCTTCGCCCGCGACATCGCCCGCGTGCTCGAGGATGTGAAAAACGGCCTCGTCAGCCTTGAAGGCGCGCGCCGCGACTATGGCGTGGTGATCACCGATCCGGTGACCCTTGCCGTCGATGACGCCGCGACCGCGGCCCTCCGCTCGGCCTGATCCCTTTCATCTTGCCTCAAATATCCCCGGGGGGCCGATGCTCTGCATCGGCGGGGGCAGGCAGCCCCCTCCGCCCTCGGGCCAGCACAGGACATATCCCATGCAAACCCAATATCGCCTTGGCATCGACGCCGGCGGCACCTTCACCGATTTCATCCTCGCCGACCGCGAGGGCCACGTCCGCATCTTCAAGGCGCTCTCGACCCCGAAGGACCCGACCCTTGCGATCATCAACGGCCTCAAGCTGATCGAAGAGGACACCGGCATCGGCGCGACCGAGATCGTCTCGAACGCCGATCTGTGCATCAACGGCACGACCGTCGGCCTCAACGCGCTGATCACCCATCGCGGCGCGAAGACCGGCCTCATCGCCACCGCGGGCCATGAGGACAGCATCGAGATCCGCCTCGGCCACAAGGAAGACGGCTACCGCTACGACCCCGATTACCCGCCCGCCATCATGCTGGTGCCGCGCTATCTGCGCCGCGGGGTGCGCGAGCGGGTGATCTCGACCGGTGCGGTCCACACGCCGCTGAACGAAGACGACGTCCGCGCCGCCTGCCGCCATTTTCTGGCCGAGGGCGTGCAGTCGGTCGCCATCTCCTTCGTCTGGTCGGTGCTGCACCCGGCAGTGTCCCAGCACATGGTGTAGGAGGCCGCGCGCGGAGCCTTTGGCGTAGCGCAGCGCGCGGCCGTTGGTGACGCTGGCGGTCACCGTCGATCT
>JACXUS010000284.1 GCA_014763785.1 Sphingomonadales bacterium
CGGCCCCGCCCCCGGGGCGCCAGCCCAAGGGCTGGCGCAACCCGCGCCTTGGCGCGGTCGGTCACAATCTGCTCGACGGGGCAGGGCGCCGGCCTCTGGCCGGCGCAACCCTCGCGGAACCGCGAGGGTCAGAAGAGCCGCTTCACCGCCCAGATCACCGCCACCCCCAGCGCCAGCGCCGCAAGACCGAGGAGCCGCCGCCGCTCGGGGCCGAGGGACGCAAGGAAGACCAGCGCCTCTTCGATACGCGAAGGGGCCAGCGCAAGCGCCAGCCCCTCGATCACCAGAACAAGCCCAAGGCCCGTCAGCAGCGCGTCGATCATTGACCCGCGGGCGCCGCCGCCGCGCCAGCCGATCCGCCCTCGCCAATCGAGCGCAGGAAGCGGTCATAGTCGAAATAGACGCTGTCGGGCTGGGTCACCAGCGAGGACGACCCCGGCTGCAGGCTTTCCGCATAGAATTGCAGCGCCCGGGTGAAGGCGAAGAATTGCGGGTCCTGATTATAGGCCTCGGCATAGATCCGGTTGGCCTCGGCATCGGCCTCACCGCGGATGATCTCGGCCTGTTTGTTGGCCTCCGAGGTCAGCTCGACCACGGTCCGGTCGGCCGCCGCGCGCACGCGCTGCGCCGCCTCGCCGCCGCGGGCCCGCTCGTCCGCCGCCTCGCGTTCGCGCTCGGCGCGCATCCGGTCATAGGTCGCCGACAGGTTCTGCTCGGGCAGATCGGTGCGCGTCAGCCGCACATCGACCACGTCGATGCCCAGCGACGCCGCCTCGCGCCGCGCCAGATCGCGGATCCGGTTCATCAGCGGCGTCCGATCCTCTGACAGCACCGCCGTCGAGGGCACCGAGCCCAGAATCTCGCGGATCGCGTTGTTCAGGATGCCATCGAGCCGGTTCTTCGCCACCGTCTCGCCGCCGGTGCCGACCGCCTCGCGGAAGCGCACCAGATCGACGATGCGCCAGCGCGCGAAGGCATCGACCACCAGACGGCGGTCATCGAGCGGCGTGACCTCGAGCGGCCGCGTCGGCAGGCTCAGGATGCGGTCGTCATAGCGCACGACCTCCTGAATGAGCGGCACCTTGAAGGCGAGGCCGGGGTCGGTCTTGATCTGCTTGACCTGACCGAATTGCAGCACCAGCGCCTTCTCGCGCTCGTCCACGACGAACAGCGACGACAGCGCCACACCCGCGACGATCACGACGGCGGGGATCAGAAAGGGAGCCTTGGCCATCAGTTCGTCCCTCCCTTGCGCAGCTGATCCAGCGGCAGATAGGGCACAACCCCCCCCGCACCCGGGGCCTGATCGACGATCACCTTGTCGACCGAGCCGAGGATTTTCTCCATCGTTTCCATGAACATCCGCCGTTTGGTCACATCGGGCGCCTTGACATATTCGGTATAGACGCTGGTGAAGCGCGCGGCCTCACCGCCTGCGGTGTTGACGATCTGGGCGCGATAGGCCTCGGCCTCTTCGCGCACCTGAGCGGCCTGACCGCGCGCACCTGCCGTCACGCGGTTGGCATAGGCGTCAGCCTCTTTTTCCAGCCGGTCGCGTTCCTGCTGGGCGGCCTGCACCTCGCGGAAGCTGTCGATCACCTCGCGCGGCGGGTCGGCGCGGTTGAAGTTCACCCGCACCACATTGATGCCCGCATCATAGCTGTCCAGCGTCGCCTGCACCGCCTGACGCACATCGGCGCCAATCGCCCCGCGGTCGCGGTTCAGGATCGGCGCCAGTTCCGAGCGCGCGATGATGTCGCGCATCGCGGATTCGCTGACCGCGCGGATCGTGTCCTCGGGCTCGGCCAGGTTGAACAGATATTTCGCCGGGTCGTTGATGTTCCAGACCACCTGGAATTCGATATCGACGATGTTCTGATCGCCGGTCAGCATCAGCCCGGTGTCCATGTCGCCATTGCGCCCGGTGCCGATATCGACGGTCTGCTCGCGCGTGACCGGCACGATTTCGGCGGTCACCACCGGCCAGGGCGCGAAGTTCAGCCCCGGATTGCCGGTCGCGCGATACTGGCCGAACATCAGCTCGACCGAGCGTTCCTCGGGCTTCACGGTATAGAAGCTGGCAAAGGCCCAGAGCCCCGCCACCGCCAGCGCCGCAAGGCCCAGCGTCGAGCCGGTGACGGCCGGGCCCGAGGGCATTCCACCCCGGCCGCCGCCATTGCCCGACCGGCCCCCGCGTCCGCCCATCAGCACCTTGAACTGCTCCGAGCCCTTGCGCATGAACTCTTCGATCTCGGGGATCGGCGCGCCTTCGCCGGGCCGCCGCGGCGGGCTGCGACGGGGCTCCTGCCCCTTGTCGTCATTGTTGCCGCCCGTCCCCCAGGGACCTCCGTTGCTCATCTAATCCTCACCTTCTCGTGTCTGTTGCGATCCACTTGGGCATTTATGTGCCGCGCTTCAAGCGCTTCACGCCCCTTTTCGCACAGGTTTGCGCATCGTGACCAGTTCTTCGGCCATCGTCGGGTGCACCGCGCAGGTGGCGTCGAACTGCTCCTTGGTCGCGCCCATCTTGATCGCGATCGCGGCAAGCTGGATCATCTCGCCCGCCTCAGGCGCGACGATATGACAGCCAAGCACCCGCCGCGTGGTGGCGCAGACCACCAGTTTCATCATCACCCGCGCCTGACGCCCGGCAAAAAGCGTCTTCATCGGGCGGAAGCTGGCGGCATAGACCTCGTAGGGGCCGGCCGCGGCGGCCTCTTCCTCGGTCAGGCCCACGGTGCCCAGTTCAAAGGGCTGGGTGAAGACCGCGCTGGCCACCAGATCGTGATCGGCCTTGCGCGGGGTCGCGCCAAAGACGGTATCGGCGAAGGCATGCCCCTCGCGGATCGCGACCGGGGTCAGGTTGATGCGGTCAGTCACATCGCCCACCGCATAGATCGAGGGCACATTGGTCTGCGACCACGCGTCCACCACGATCTCGCCGCGCCGTCCGGTCGTGACGCCCGCCGCCTCCAGCCCCAGACCGCGGGTGTTCGGCACCCGGCCGGTGGCATAGACCACCGCGCCGTAGACGCGATCCGAGCCATCGGTGCCCTTCACGCGCACGCCGCCCTCGGCGCGCTCCATCGACAGCACATCGGTGCCGCAATGGATCGTCACGCCGCTTTCGCGGATCAGTTCCGCGACATGGCCGCGCGCCTCGTCGTCAAAGCCGCGAAGCACCTGCGCGCCGCGATAGAATTGCGTGACCTCGACCCCCAGGCCGTTGAGGATACAGGCGAATTCGCAGGCGATGAAGCCACCGCCGACGATCAGGACCGATTTGGGCAGCGCCTCGAGCTTGAAGATATCATTCGAGGTCAGCGCAAGCTCGGCGCCTGGCAGGTCGGGCACGAAAGGCGTGCCGCCGACCGCAATCAGGATATGTTTCGCGGTGAATTGCTCGCCCGTGGACAGCTTCACGGTATGCGGGTCCACAAGTTCCGCGCGCGCGTCATAGGTCGTGACCCCCGCGCCCGAGAGCCCGCCGCGATAGGCGTTCTCCAGCCGGTCGAGTTCGGCATCGAGCTGGCGGCGGAACTGGCTCCAGTCGAAATCGCGGATCTCGGCATCCCAGCCATAGGCGCGCGC
>JACXUS010000285.1 GCA_014763785.1 Sphingomonadales bacterium
CTTTGTGCCCTCGCTCAAGGCGCCGGGGGCGGGGCCTTGGGTTGCGCAAGCCCTGGCTGATCTGGCCCCGGTGCAGATCTTCAACCTCACCGCCTTTTCCGCGCGGGGCGCGGATGGCTCGCCGCTCGACGGGCCGGGCTGTCCGGTGTTTCAGCTGGCGCTCTCGACCGCACGGCGCAAGGATTGGGCCGCGGCCGAGCGGGGCCTGTCGCCCGCCGATCTGGCGATGCATGTGGTTCTGCCCGAGGTTGACGGGCGGCTCTTTGCGGGCGTTGCCAGCTTCAAGGCGCCGGGCGCGCGCGACCCCGATCTGGAGTTTTCCCGCTTCACCCATGCCGCCGATGCCGGGCGGATCGCCGCGGCGCTCGACCGGGCGGGGGGCTGGCTGCGGCTGGCGCAGAGCCCACGCACGGCGCGCTCGCTGGCGCTGATCCTGTCGACCTATCCCGGGCGGCCCGATCAGATCGCCCATGCCGTGGGCCTCGATGCGCTGGCCTCCGCTGACCGGCTCCTCGGCGATCTGGCCGCGGCAGGCTACGACACGGCGCCCGGCGCGCCGCTGGCGCCCGCCCTTCTGGCCGAGACGATCGCCTGGCCGATTTTGGCCTATTGTGCCGCGTTAGAGACGATTCCCGAGCCCCTGCGACGCGATCTGCACGACACCTGGGGCCCGCCCGAGGCCGATCCCGCCCGCCGTGACGGCGCCTTTCACTTCGCCGCAACCCGGCGCGGCGCGGTGCTCGTGGCGCTGCAGCCCGAGCGCGGCCTGCCCGCCGCGCGCGAGGATGACTATCACGACCTGAGCCGCATTCCGCGCCACCACTATGTGGCCTTCTATCTGTGGCTTCGGGCGCAGGGCCTGCATGCCGCGATCCACATGGGGGCGCATGGCACGCTGGAATGGCTGCCGGGCAAGGCGGTCGCGCTGTCCGAGGCCTGCTGGCCCGAGGCGCTGATCGGCGCGCTGCCGCTGATTTACCCCTTCATCGTCAATGACCCGGGCGAGGCCGCGCAGGCCAAACGCCGGGTCGGCGCCGTGACGCTCGGCCATCTGCCGCCGCCCCTGGCGCCGAGCCGCCTGCCCGCGGGGCTCGAGGGGCTTGAGCGTCTGCTCGATGAATATTCCACCGCCGACGGGCTCGACCCGGGGCGGCGCAAGCGGCTGATCGCCGATATCCGCGCCCATGCCGCGGCCGCGGGGGTCGAGGCTGATCTGGGCCTGCTGCCCGGTGCCAGCCCCGCCGAGGCGATCGCCCGGATCGACCGCTTCGTCTGCGATCTGAAGGAAAGCCGCTTTGGCGACGGGCTGCACATCTATGGCACCGGCGCGGGCGAGGCCGAGGGGATCCTGCGCGCGCTCGATGGGCGGTTCGTGGCGCCGGGGCCATCCGGCTCGCCGCATCGCGGGCGCGCAGATGTGCTGCCGACCGGGCGCAACCTCTTTTCCGTCGATCCGCGCGCGGTGCCGACCAAGGGCGCGCATGCGCAGGGGATCAAGCTGGCCGAGGAGCTGCTGCGCCGCCATCTGCAGGATCAGGGCGACTGGCCGCGCGGGCTGGTGGTTGATCTGTGGGGCTCGGCCTCGATGCGCACGGCGGGCGAGGAATTCGCGATGGCGCTGCATCTGGCGGGGCTCGCGCCGCTCTGGGATGAGGCAACCGGCCGGGTGATCGGGGTCGAGGTGGTGCCGCTGGCGCTGCTCGGGCGGCCGCGGATCGATGTGACGCTGCGGGTTTCGGGGCTCTTTCGCGATGTGTTTCCCGCGCTTGCGCAGATGTTCGAGCTGGGCGCCGAGGCGCTTGCCGCGCGCGAGGAGGACCCGCAGGACAACCCCTATCGCGCGCGCTTGCCGCGCGTTTTCGGGCCAAAGCCGGGGGCCTATGGGCTGGGCATGGGGGCGATGCTGGAAGATTACCGCCCCGAGGCGCGCGATCAGGCGGGCGAGGCGTGGCTCTCGCAGTCGTCCTGGGCGATCGACGCGCAGGGCGGGGTGACGCCCGCACGCGCGGCGCTTGAGGCGCGGCTGCGCGGGGCCGATGCCTTTGCCCATCTGCAGGACCTGCCCGAAACCGACCTGCTGATGGCCCCCGATTTCGCCGCGCATGAGGCGGGCTTTGCCGCCGCGCGGGCGCGCCTCGGGCTCGACCCCGCCGCGCTTTATCATCTGGATAGCACCCGCCCCGAGGCGCCGCGCGCCCGCGCGCTGGCCGAGGAAATCGCCCGTGTGGTGCGGGCCCGCGCGGCGAACCCCGACTGGGCCGCCGGCATGATGCGCCACGGCTTTCGCGGCGCGGCCGAGATTGCGGCGACGCTCGACAACCTTGGCGCCTTTGCGCATCTGGCGCGGGCGGTGCCGCCGCATCTGTTCGACCTGTATCATGCGGCGACGATCGGCCGCGAGGATCTGGTCGCCTTCATGGCGCGCGAGAACCCCGCGGCGCTGGCCGCCCTGCGCGCCCGGTTTGCGGCGTTGCGTGCGGCCGGTCTGTGGCAAAGCCAGCGCAATTCGGACACGGCGGAGGAACGGCTATGAGCGGCCCCATCATTCAGGGCTGGTGCCCCGGTGCGCTGCGGCCGATGGCCTCGGGCGATGGGCTCGTGGTGCGGGTGCGCCCGCATGCCGGGCGGCTGACGCCTGCGCAGGCGGCGGGGATCGCGGCGGCCGCGGGCGCGTATGGCAACGGGCTGATCGACCTGTCCGCGCGGGGCAATGTGCAGCTGCGCGGGGTCACGCCCGCAAGCCACCCAGGGCTGATCGCCGATCTGGCGGCGCTGGGGCTGATCGACGCCGATCTGGCGGCCGAGACCCGGCGCAACATCACCGTTTCGCCCTTCGCCCAGACCGATGATCTGGCGGCGCGCCTTGAGGCGGCGCTGGCCGAGGCGCCAGCCCTGCCCGGCAAGTTCGGCTTTGCGCTCGACCCAGGGCCCATGCGCTGGCTGACCGATGTGCCCGGCGATATCCGGATCGAGCGCGGCGCCGGGGGCGGGCTGATCCTGCGCGCCGAGGGGCTGGCGACCGGCCTTGCCGTGAGCGCGGCCGAGGCCCCGGCCCGGGCGCTGGCGCTGGCGCGGTGGTTCGTTGCGGCGGGCGGCGTGCAGGGGGGGCGCGGCCGGATGGCGGCGCTGATCGCGCGCGGCACCCGCCCGCCCGAGGACCTGACCGGCGATGCCGCGCCCGCCGAGGCTGCCCCCGCGCCCGGCCCCGGCCTGCGGCCCGAGGGGGCGCTGGTGGCGCTGGCCTTCGGGCAGATGCGGGCAGAGATATTGGCCGATCTGGCCCGCCTTGGGCATGACCTGCGGCTGACGCCGTGGCGGATGTTGCTGCTCGAGGGGGCGCGCGCGCTGCCCGAGCTGCCCGGGCTGATCACCGATCCCGCCGATCCGCTCTTGCGCGTGGTGGCCTGCACCGGCGCGCCCGGCTGCCCGCAGGCGTTGGCCGCCACGCGGCAGCTGGCGCGGGCGCTCGCGCCCCTGGTGCCGCGTGGGTCGCTCCTGCATGTCTCGGGCTGCGCCAAGGGCTGCGCCCATCCCGGCCCCGCGCCCCTGACCCTCTGCGCGACCCCCGCGGGC
>JACXUS010000054.1 GCA_014763785.1 Sphingomonadales bacterium
CCGCAGGCCCTGCCTGCGGCGCGGGTCGCGCCCGTCCCGGGCGCGAAACCCCCGGCCGCCCCCGATCCCGCAGCTTTGGCCGCGCTGGTCGAGGCCGCCACCGCCCGCGCCACCGCGCGCGAGGTGGCGCCGCTTCTGGAGCGGATCGAGGCGATGGATGCGCGGATGCGGCTGACCGATCTGATTTCGGGGCTCTGCCTGATCGCGGGGCTTGCCGGGATCGCGCTTTGGGCGCGGGGGCGGCGGCGGTGATCGGCGCGGCGCGCCCGGCCGCCCCCGGCGCCCCGATCCGGCGGGTGATTTGCGCCACGCTGCGGCCTGCGGATCTGCGGTTGCGGCTGGTCGCGACGCTTCTGGCGGTGGCGGCGATCTCGCAGCTATCGGGGCTTGGACCTGCTGCCGTGGCGCTGGCCGGGGCGATGGGCCTTGCGCTGGCGCAGGGCGGGGTGGAGGCGCGCAGGCTTCTGCATCTCGAGGCCTTCCTGATCCTTCTCTTCCTGACGCTGCCCTTCACTACCCCGGGCCGGGCGCTGGCGCATCTCGGGCCCCTGACCGCCACCGCCGAGGGGCTCGCCCGCGCGGCAAGCCTTGGCGCGCGCACCGGGGCGGCGGTGCTCCTGATCGCCACGGCGCTTGCGGGCGAGAGCCCCGCGCGGCTGGGTGCGGCGCTGCGCGGGCTGCGCCTGCCCGAGGCGCTGGTGCGGCTCTTCCTTGCCACCGCGCATTATCTCGACCTGACCCGGGCCGAGGCGCAGCGCCTGCGCGAGGCGATGCGGGCGCGGGCGTTTCGCGCGGGCTCGAACCGTCACACATGGCGCAGCCTCGGCAATCTGATCGGCATGCTGTTTCTACGCGCGCTGGCCCGTGCCGCCCGCGTCGAAGAGGCGATGCGCGCGCGCGGCTATGCAGGCCAGATGCCCGCCCGCGCGCTGCCCCGCCCGCGCCTTGCCGATTGGGTGGCGGCGCTGGGCCTTGCCGCCCTGGCCCTCGCGCTTCTGATCTGGGACCGCCATGCTTGATCTGATCCGCACCGAGGACCTGACCCTTGCCCGCGAGGGCCGCACCCTCCTGACCGGCGCGGCCCTCAACCTGCGCCGGGGCGAGCGGCTCGCCATCGTCGGCCCCAATGGCGCGGGCAAGACCACGCTTCTGCGCGCGCTGATCGGGCTTGAACGGCCGGTCGCGGGCAAGATCACGCTCTTTGGCCAGCCCTGCACCCGCGAGGCCGCGTTTCGCGCCGCGAGGCCCCGCATCGGCTTCCTGTTTCAGGAGAGCGACGATCAGCTGTTTTGCCCGACCGTCCTCGAGGATGTCGCTTTCGGGCCGCTCAACATCGGCCTTGGCCCCGCCGCCGCCGAGGCCCGCGCGCAGGAGACGCTGGCGGCGCTGGGCCTTGAGGCGCTGGCCGATCGCGCGGTGCATCGCCTGTCGGGCGGGGAAAAGCGGCTCGTGTGTCTGGCCGGGCTTTTGGCGATGCGCCCCGAGGTGCTGTTGCTCGACGAGCCGACAAACGGGGTCGATGCCGAGAATGGCGCGCGGATGCGCGCGGCGCTGGCGGGCTTTGCGGGGGCGATGATCCTCGTGTCACATGACGACGGCTTCGTCGCCGATCTGGCGACCCGGGCGATGGTGCTGCGCGACGGGCGGCTCGATCCCGCCGCGATCCACAGCCACCCGCATCTGCACGCCCATGCCCATATCCATGCCGCGGGCGCGGGCCATGGCCCTGCCGATCAGAGCCAGCCGAGCAGCCCCCACCACAGATAATCGAGCGGCGCCAGCACCAGCAGCGTGATCGCCGCCAGCGGCAGGGTGATCCGCACCACCGCGCCCAGACGCTCGCCCGACAGGTTCATCGCCACCACGATCGGCCCGACCTGATAGGGGAAGACCAGCGTGGAAAAGCCGATCACCTGCGTCATCAGCACCGCGGGCAGGCTCATGCCCGAATGGTCGGCCAGGGTCTGCGCCATCGGCGTCAGCACCGTCGGCACGCCCGGGATCGTCGTCACCAGCGCGGTCAGGAAGGACATCGCGGTCAGCGACATGAAATTGAGGAAATCGCGCCCCTCGGCCAGCGGCAGAACCCGTTCCAGCGTCGCGCCCAGCATCGTGCCCAGCCCCGTGCTGTTGATCAGAGCGCCAAGGCTCAGCGCGGCGGCGACGAACAGCGTGGTGCCGAAATCAATCGAGGCGTTGAAATTCTTCGGCGCCACCACGCCCACCCCGGGCAGCAGCAGCACCACCGCGGCGACGATCCCGACCCAGGCCGGGTTGATGCCATGCAGGCTGTCGGTCATCCACAGCGCGAGCGTCGCAAGCAGGATCACGCCGACGCGGACCTGCAGGCTTTGTTGTTCGGCGGTGACGGGCTCGGGCGCCCGGCTGGCGGCGCGCTGCGACACGCGGTCGGGATAGAGCCACAGCACCAGCGCCACGGTGATCGCCGATTTCACCAGCCCCAGCAGCGGATAATGCAGCGCCAGATAGTCGGTATAGCTGAAGATCTGGTGATGGATCTGCTCGGCCGCGCCGGCAAGGATCATGTTCGGGATGTTCGAGGGCAGGATCGCGAAGCTCGGCACGTTGCAGGCGATGGCCAGCGCGACCGCAATGCCGATCCGCCCGTTCGAGCCCTTCTCGAAGCCCGCCTGTTCGGCCAGCGCCATGCCGATCGGCACCAGCACGATCGCCCGCCCGATCGAAGAGGGCATGACAAACCCCAAGAGCATCGCGGTGATCGTCAGCCCCGCAACCAGCGCCAGATAGCTATGCGCGATCATCGGCGCGAGCAGCGCGGCCAACCGTTTGCTCAGCCCCGAGGCGGCAATCGCGGCGCCAATCACGAAGCCCGAGATGATCAGCCAGACCGCCGCCGAGCCGAAGCCCGCGAAGGTATTGGCGGGCGTATCCAGCCGCAGGACAAGGATCGCGGCGAAGAAGATCAGCGCCGTCAGAAACGGCGGAATGAGCCCCGTGGCCCACAAAACCAGCGTGATCAGGATCGCCCCCGCGCTCTGGCCCTGCAGCGCGCTCAGCCCGCCCGGATGGGCGAGCGCGAGCCATGCGGCCAGCACCAGGGCAAGGCCCAGCAGGATCTGACGGACATTGAGGGTCTTGGGCAGGAAACTGTCGGGCATCGCGCGCTCCATTCTTGACCCGCCTCAGCTAGCCCGGGCGCGCGCCCTGTGGTAGAGCGCTATCATGACAATGGATGTCGCCAACACGCCAAGTTACGCGCCGGTGCCCGTCGCCTTCCTCGAGGATCGCGCACGCCCGGTGCTGGGCCATGGCCGCGATCTGGTGGCGGGGGCGCGGATCGCGCCGCACAGCCATCCGCGCGGGCAGCTTCTGTGGGCGGTGGATGGGGTGTTGCGGGTCCATGCGGGGGATTCGGTCTGGATCGTGCCGCCCGAATATGCGGTCTGGATCCCCGGCGGGACCGAGCATCAGGTGATGACCGAAACCCCGGTGCGGGCGCGCAACCTCTATGTCGACCCCTCGATCCGGCCGCGCGGCCCGGGCGCCGAATGCGAGGTGCTCCTGCTCAGCCCGCTCCTGCGCGAGATCATCTTGCGGCTGGCCGAGGGGGCGCGGCCCGGTTCGGCGCGCGACATGGCGGCCGAGGCGGCGGCCGATCCGGGGCGGGCGGCGCGGCTGGCGGCGGTGGCGGTCGATGAGATTGCCGAGCTGGTCGCGGCGCCGCTCAGCCTGCCGGGCGGGCAGGATCCGCGTTTGCGGCGGCTCACCGGGCATCTGGGGCGCGCGCCGGGCGACCGCCGCGCGCTGGCCGAGCTGGCGGGCATCGCCGGCGCCAGCCCGCGCACGCTCGAGCGGCTCTTTCGTGCCGAAACCGGGCTGACCTTCCGGCAATGGCGCAGCCGGGCGCGGGTGCTGGCCGCGCTCGAGGGGTTGCGGGCGGGGCGGTCGAGCACCCAGATCGCCTATGATCTGGGCTATCGCAGCCCCTCGACCTTCATCGCGGCCTTTCACGGCCATTTCGGCTGCGCGCCGCAGCATTTCTTTGCCACCCGCGGGGGCTAGGCTATTCGGCCGCCGTGCGCGGCGCGAACCGCGCGATCAGTGCGGCGATCTCGGGGCGGCAGGACCCGCAAGAGGTGCCCGCGCCAAGCGCCGCGCCAATCGCCGCGACGCTCATCGCCTGACCGCTCTCGATTGCGGTGCGGATCTGGGTCACGCCCACGTTGAGGCAGGCGCAGACCGTGGGCCCCGGGTCGGGGGCATCGGCGCCGGGCTGCCCGGCCAGCACCGCCGCGGGGTTCTCGGCGCCGACCTTGGCCACCACATGGGTGCGCGCCAGAGCGACCGGCTCGCGCCCGGTAAACAGCGCGGCGATGAGCCGCCCCTCGGCATGAAAGGCGATGCGGGCGCGGCCGCGGGCCGGATCGAAGAGGGTGACGGCCTCGGCCGTGCCCTCGGGCAGGGTGAAGAGGCCGCGCGCCCAATCCTCCCAATCGGCGGGGGTGGCGTCGCCCGCCAGTTCCAGCCGCCAGCCGGTGGTGGCGCGGGTGCGCGTCCAATAGGCGGTGTCGGGGTCGGCGGGGCGCTCGGCGCTGACCGCAAAGCCATACCATGCGGGGGCCAGCCGTTCGACGCGCACCACCGCGGCCTTGCTCTCGGGTTGCCCCGAGACCGGGTCGGTGACCGCAGCGACCAGCGCGTCGATCCGGGCGGCCGAGGCGGTTTCCCCGGTCCAGTGCATCGGCGCGAAAACCTCGCCCGCCCGCACCGCATCGGAAATCAGCACTCGCAGCACCGCCGCGCCATCGGGGCTGGTCACCCGCACCAGATCGGCGGGCTCAAGGCCAAGCGCCGCGGCATCGGCCGGGTTCACCTCGAGATAGGGCTCGCCCAGATGCTGGTTGAGGCGCGCCGATTTCGCGGTGCGGGTCATCGTATGCCACTGATCCCGCGTGCGCCCGGTGTTGAGCCGCAGCGGATAGTTGGCGCAGGTCGCGCGTGCGGGCGGGCGGGGCGTCACCGCGATCATCCGGCCCTTGCCGTCGGGCGTATGAAAGGCGCCGGTCGCGAAGAACCGCCCGCCGCGCTGGCGCGGCCCCTGCGGCCAGAGGAAGGGCTCGAGGCCCTCGTATTGCGCAGGCGTGATGCCCGCGAAATCGGAGACATCGAAATCCGATCCGAGCTGCCCCGCGACGCCCGACAGCGCCGCATGTTCGGCGAAGACCTCGGCCGGGCTTTGCCAGTCGAAGGCCGCGGGCCAGCCCATCCGGCGCCCGACCTCGGCCAGGATCGCCCAATCGGGCCGCGCCAGCCCCGGCGCGGGCAGCACGGCGCGCTGGCGCGAGATGCGGCGTTCGGAATTGGTCACCGTGCCGTCCTTCTCGGCCCAAGCCGTCGCGGGCAGCAGGACATGCGCCAGCAGCGCGGTATCGGTACGGTCGGTGATATCCGAGACCACGACAAACTCGCAGCCCGCCAGCGCCGCGCGCACCGCATCCGCATCGGGCATCGACACGACCGGGTTGGTGTGGATGATCCAGATGGCCTTGATGCGCCCCGCGGCCACGGCGCGGAACATCTCGACGGCCTTGAGTCCCGGGCCTTGCGCGATCCGCGGCGCGCCCCAGAAGTCGCGCACCGCGGCGCGGTGGCTGGGGTTCTCGATCTCCAGATGACAGGCGAGCATATTGGCCAGCCCGCCGACCTCGCGCCCGCCCATGGCGTTGGGCTGGCCGGTCACCGAGAACGGCCCCATCCCGGGGCGCCCGATCCGGCCGGTGGCAAGGTGGCAATTCAGGATCGCGTTGACCTTGTCGGTGCCCGAGGAGCTTTGATTGATGCTCTGAGAATAGACGGTGACGACCCGTTCGATGCCGATCCACAGATCGCAGAAGGCGGCCAGATCGGCGGGCGAAAGGCCGCTCAGCGCCGGATCGCTGGCCCGGGCGGCGGCCAGCGCTGCCGGATAGCCATCTACATAGGCGAGGAACGCCGAGCATTCGGCGCCGCGCGTCGCAATCTCGGCCAAGAGCGCATTGAAGAGCGCCCCATCGCCGCCGGGCGCCACCGCCAGATGCAGGTCGGCAATGTCACAGGTCGCGGTGCGGCGCGGGTCGATCACCACGACCTTTATCGCGGGCCGCGCAGCTTTCGCCGCCACGAGGCGTTGGTAAAGCACCGGATGGCACCAAGCGAGGTTCGAGCCGGTCAGTACCACCAGATCGGCGCTGTCCAGATCCTCATAGAGGCCCGGCACCGTATCGGTGCCAAAGGCGCGGCGGTGACCCGCCACCGAAGAGGCCATGCAAAGCCTTGAATTCGTGTCGATATTGCCCGAGCCGATGAAGCCCTTCATCAGCTTGTTGGCGACATAGTAATCCTCGGTCAGCAATTGCCCCGAGACGTAGAAGGCGACCGCCTCGGGGCCATGCGCCGCGATCACCTCGCGAAACCGCCGCGCGACGAGATCGAGCGCGCTGTCCCAATCGGTATCCTGCCCGTTCACGCGCGGCGCCAGCAGCCGGTCCTCCAGATCGACAGTCTCGCCAAGCGCCGTGCCCTTGGAACAGAGCCGCCCGAAGTTCGCCGGGTGGTCCGGGTCGCCCTTGACCACCACGCCGCCCGCGGCATCGCGGCCGATCAGCACCCCGCAGCCCACCCCGCAATAGGGGCAGGTGGAGCGGGTCATCGCGGTGGCATTGGGGCGCGCGGGGCGCAGGCGCTTCGGGCGGGCGTTCATCAGGCGGCCCTCGGGGCGGTCAGTTTCGCGGCATCGAGCAGCACGCGCCCGCCCTCGACGCGCGCCGGATAGGTGCGCACCACGCCTTCGTCGGCGCCCTGCGCCGCGCCGGTGGACATGTCGAAGACCCAGTTATGCAGCGGGCAGGTGACGGAAGACCCGTGCACGATGCCTTCGGACAGCGGGCCGCCCTTGTGCGGGCAGCGGTCATCCAGCGCGAAGACCTGATCGTCGAGCGTGCGGAACACCGCCACGCAGCCCTGCGCCGTTTTCACCACGCGCGCGCCCTGCGCCGGGATGTCGTCCAGCGCGCCGATATCAATCCAGCTCATTCCGCGGCCTCCTTCAGGGTCAGATCGGCCATCGGGCCCCATTTAGCCCGTTCCGAGGGGCGGGCGTGCTCCGCCCAGGGGTCGGTGCGATAGACCGATTGCGAGACCTCGAACCGCGCGGCCAAGGCCCGGCGGTTTTCCAGATCGTCCACCACCTGTTCGCGGGCCCAGTCAAGCCCGACCTTGTCGAGCCATTTGTAGATCCGGTGCAGATAGCGGGCCGTTTCGCGGTAAAGCTGGGTGAAGGCCGAGACGATCTCGATCACCTCATCCTCGGTCGCGACGGTGGTCAGCAGTTGCGTCTCGCGCACATCCATCCCGGCCGCGCCGCCGACATGGATCTGATAGCCGCTGTCCACGCAGACCACGCCGATATCCTTGCAGGTGGCCTCGGCGCAGTTGCGCGGGCAGCCGGTGACCGCCAGTTTCAGCTTGTGCGGCGTCCAGGACCCCCACAGATGCTTCTCCAGCCGGATGCCAAGGCCGGTCGAATCCTGCGTGCCAAAGCGGCAAAACTCGCTGCCGACACAGGTTTTCACCGTGCGCAGCCCCTTGGTATAGGCATGCCCCGACACCATCCCGGCGGCGTTCAGATCGGCCCAGATGCCGGGCAGGTCCTCTTTCCGGACGCCGAGCAGATCGAGCCGCTGCCCGCCGGTGACCTTGACCAGCGGCACCGCGTATTTCTCGGCCGCATCGGCAATCGCGCGCAGCTCGGCCGGGGTGGTGACGCCGCCCCACATCCGCGGCACGACGGAATAGGTGCCGTCCTTCTGGATATTGGCGTGGTTGCGCTCGTTCACAAAGCGGGCCTGACGCTCGTCCTTGTATTCCAGCGGCCAGTCGGCCAGCAGGTAATAGTTGAGCGCCGGGCGGCAGCTCGCGCAGCCGTCGGGCGTCTTCCAGCCCAGCTCCTGCATCACCGCGGGCATAGATTTCAGCCCCCGCGACTTGATCAACAGGCGCACGTCTTCATGGCTGTGATCGGTGCATTTGCACATCGGCTGCACCGTGGGGCGGGCGAAGACATCGCCCAAGGTCAGCGCCATCACCTGTTCGACCAGATTGGTGCAGCTGCCGCAGCTGGCCGAGGCCTTGGTTTCGGCCTTGACCGCATCGAGGGTGGTTGCCCCCGACTGGATCGCCGCCACGATCTTGCCCTTGCACACGCCGTTGCAGCCGCAGATTTCCGCCTCAGGCGGCAAGGCTGCAACGGCCGCCAGAGGGTCCGCCTGGGCTCCCCCCTGAAAGCTCGGGCCAAAGATCAGGGTGTCGCGCATGGCGCTGATGTCGGTCGCGTCCTTGATCAGGCCGAAGAACCAGTTGCCATCAGTGGTGTCGCCATAGATCACCGCGCCCACCAGCCGGTCGCCTTCCAGCACGAGGCGCTTGTAGACGCCGCGGCCCGGGTCGCGGAAGACGATATCCTCTCGCCCCGGGCCTTCGGCGAAATCCCCCGCCGAGAACAGATCGCAGCCGGTGACCTTGAGTTTCGTCGAAACCTCGCGCGGCACGTAAACCGCCGCCTCGCCGATCAGGGTTTTCGCGGCGATCCTGGCTTGGTCGTAAAGCGGCGCGACGAGGCCGAAGATCTGGCCGTTATGCTCGACGCATTCGCCGACCGAGAGGATATCCGGGTCCGAGGTGAGCATCGCATCATCGACATGAATGCCGCGGCCCACGGCAAGGCCCGCCTCTTTGCCCAAGGCCGTGCTCGGGCGGATGCCGACGGCCATCACAAGGATATCGCAGGGCAGTTCGGTGCCGTCCTTCAGCTTGAGCGCCTTGACGCGGCCGTCTTCGCCCAGAATTTCCTGCGAGTCGGCCTTGCAGAGCACCGTGATGCCGCGCGCCTCGAGCGCCTTTTGCAAGAGATACCCTGCCGAGGGATCGAGCTGACGCTCCATCAGGTGGCCCATGATATGGACCACGGTCACCTCCATGCCGCGCATCTGCAGACCCGCGGCGGCCTCGAGGCCCAGAAGCCCGCCGCCGATCACCACCGCGCGGCCGCCCTTGTCGGCCGCGGCAATCATCGCATTGGTGTCTTCGAGGTCGCGATAGGCGACGACGCCCGCCAGATCATGCCCGGGCAGCGGGATGATGAACGGGGTCGAGCCGGTCGCGATGACGAGCTTGTCATAGGCGACGGGCCCGTTTTCGCCCAGCACCAGCTTGGCGGCGCGGTCGATGCCGGTCACCCGCTCGCCAAAGCGGCAGGTGACGTGGTGCGCGTCATACCAGGCGGTGTCGTGGGTGACGATCTCGGGGAAGGTCTTCTCGCCCGACAGCACCGGGCTGAGCATGATCCGGTTGTAGTTCCCGCGCGGCTCCGCGTTGAACAGGGTCACCTCATAGGCGCCGGGTGCCTCTTCGAACAGGTGTTCGAGCATCCGGCCCGAGGCCATGCCCGCGCCGATGACGACAAGTTTCTGTGCCATTAGGCTGCATCCTTCTTATGCGCGCCGTGTTCATATTCCTCAAGGAAATCAAGAACCTGCTGGCGGTAGTGGTAGTAATCGGGGTGATCGAGGAGCGCGCGGCGGGTGCGCGGGCGGGGCAAATCAACCGATGTGATCTTGCCGATCGTGGCTTGCGGCCCGTTCGTCATCATCACCACCCGGTCGGCCAGCAGGATCGCCTCATCGACATCATGCGTCACACAGATCGCGGTGACGCGGGTGCGCGACCAGACCTCCATCAGCACCTCTTGCAGCTCCCAGCGGGTGAGGCTGTCGAGCATCCCGAAGGGCTCGTCGAGCAGCAGCAGTTTCGGCGAAAGCGCGAAGGCCCGCGCGATGCCGACCCGCTGGCGCATGCCGTTCGACATATCCGCGGCGGGCTTGTCCATCGCATCGGCCAGCCCCACGCGTTCCAGATAATATTCGACGACCTCCTGCCGCTCGGCCTGACTGGCCTTCGGGTAAACCTTGTCCACCCCGATCGCGACGTTCTCCTTGGCGGTGAGCCACGGGAAGAGGTTGGGCGACTGGAACACCACCGCGCGTTCCGGGTCGGCGCCCTTGACATGGATGCCGTCGAGCTTGATCGCGCCCTTGGGGATTGAATTGAGGCCGGCGGTCATCGTCAGAACGGTCGATTTCCCGCAGCCCGAATGGCCGATCAGGCTGATGAATTCGCCCTTCTTCACGGTCAGGTTGAAATCCTCGACCACGGTCAGGGGGCCTTTGGGCGTGGGATAAATCTTGTGCAGCTGCGAGAATTGCAGATAGCGCTCTTCGGCCGGGCTCTGGCCCTGCGCGGCCTGCGCATAGGCGCGCGGCATCAGCGCATGGCGGGGGGTCACATCGGGCAGGCGGCGGGTTTCCTCGGTCTTGGCCGAGATGCCGACATCCATCAGATAGGCGGTGACCGCGGCGCGCAGGCTCATGAAGGCCGGGTCCTCGTTCAGCGCCGAGCGTTCGCGCGGCCGCGCCAGATCGACCTTGAAGACCTGACCCAAGGTGCCATCGGGGTTGAGGCAGGCGATGCGGTCCGCGAGCACCAGCGCCTCGTCCACATCATTGGTGATCAGGATCGCGGTGCGGCGGTCGGCCTGCCAGATCTGCTCGATCTCGGTCGCGACATTGGCCCGCGTCAGCGCATCGAGCGCCGAGAGCGGCTCGTCCATCAGCAGAACCTCGGGCTGCATGGCGAGCGCGCGCGCCACGGCGACGCGCTGGCGCATACCGCCCGAGAGCTCCGCCGGGCGCCGCTCGACCGCGTGGCCAAGGCCCACCATGCGGATCGCGTTCTGCACGATCTCGGTCTGCTCTTGTTTCGTCTTCTTGCCGTGCACCGCCTCGACGGCGAGGCGAATGTTGCCCTCGACCGTCAGCCAGGGCATCAGCGCGTAGCTTTGGAACACCAGACCGCGCTCGGGGCCGGGGCCGGTGACGGGGGCGCCCTTGAAGAGCACCTCGCCACGGTCGGGGCGTTCGAGCCCCGCGATCAGGTTGATCAGCGTGGTCTTGCCACTGCCGGAAAAGCCCAGCACCACAAGGAATTCGCCGTCTTCGACGCTCAGCGAGATGTTTTTCAGAACATGGGTCGCATGCGCGCCTTCGCCGAAGCTTTTCGAGACGTTTTTCAGGTCGAGAATGGCCATCGCGCTCACCGGCTGTTCGAGAAGGTGAAGAGCGATTGCAGCGCGAACATCACCCGGTCGAGGAGGAAGCCGATCAGCCCGATGGTCAGCACCGCGACCATGATCCGGGCGAGCGACTGCGACGACCCGTTCTGGAACTCGTCCCAGACGAATTTCCCAAGGCCCGGGTTCTGCGCCAGCATCTCGGCCGCGATCAGCACCATCCAGCCCACGCCAAGGCTCAGCCGCAGCCCGGTGAAGATCAGCGGCAGCGCCGAGGGCAGCACGAGGCGGGTGATCTTCTTCCACGGGCTCAGCTTGAGCACCTTGGAGACGTTGACCAGATCCTTGTCGATCGAGGCCACCCCCAGCGCGGTGTTGATCAGCGTGGGCCAGAGCGAGCACAGCGTGACGGTGACCGCCGAGATCACGAAGCTTTTCGAGAACGCCCCCTCGCCGGTGGCATAAAGCGCCGAGACGACCATGTCACGATCGGCAGCCAGGCCAGCGGGCTGACGGGTTTGAAGATCTGCACCAGCGGGTTGATCGTGGCATTCGCGGTGGGCGAGAGGCCCGCGATGATGCCCAGCGGCACGGCAACCGCGGTGCCGATCAGGAAGCCGAAGAACACCGTCTGGATCGAGGTCCAGATCTGCTGGTAATAGGTGGGCTTGCCGGTATAGGCGCGGGTTTTCACCTTGTCGGCCTGCCCCTCCGCGATCAGCTTGGCGTTGCGTTCGTCCTGACGGGTGTAGAACTCGGCCTCCTTGACGCGCTCGGCCTTGGCATCGGAATGGAGCACGCGGGCCTGGTCCCAGACCGCGGCAGGGCCCGGGATCGCGCCAAGCGAGGTCTGCACCCGTGGCGCAAGCGTGCCCCACAGCGCCAGAAAGGCCGCGATTGCCAGCAGCGGCACGCCCAGCAATTGCCAGATCGCCTTGGCTTGCGTCTTGGGCGTGTCGCCCGCAATCAGCCGCAGGATCGGCGTCAGCCACGGCAGGCCCAGCACCTTGAACCAGCCGTCCAGCTTGGTGATCCGGGCAAGGTGGCGGGCGCGGGCCTCCTCGCGGGCGCGGGCCTCGGTGGCGCGGTCGGTGGCAGGGGGGTCGATGGCGGTCATGGCGTCATCCTTGGCTTGGGGGCTTGGCTGATGGCTTGGGAAGGCATCGGGGGCGCGGGTTGCGCGCCCTCGATCTCGGGTGCGGGTCACTGGGTGACGACGGCGCCGCCCTGCACGACTTCGGTGCCTTTCAGGCCGATCGCGAGGCTGTCGATATAGGCATTGGGCGCCTTCGGATCATAGGCCACGGCGTCGATGATATCGGCGGCCGGGGTCGGCTCGCGGTAGCCGTCGGCGTCGAAATCGAAGGCGCTGGCGGGCAGGATGCCGTCGTCGATCAGCGATTGCGCGGCGGCCTGATAGATGTCGGGGCGATAGACCTTTTTCGCGGTTTCATCGAACCACGCATCGGGCTTGGCCTCGGCGATCTGGCCCCAGCGGCGCATCTGGGTCAGATACCAGACCGCATCCGAATAATAGGGGAAGGTCGCGTTGTAGCGGAAGAACACGTTGAAATCCGGCACCGCGCGCACGTCGCCCTTTTCATATTCAAAGGTGCCGGTCATCGAGTTCGCGATCACCGCCGCATCGGCGCCGACATATTCGGGCCGCGCGAGGATCTCGACCGCCTCGGCGCGGTTGGCGTTGTCGTTGGCATCGAGCCATTCGGCGGCGCGGATCAGCGCGCGGGTCAGCGCCTTGACGGTCTCGGGGTTTTCCGCGTTGAAGGCGGCGGTGAGCCCGAAGACCTTCTCGGGGTTGTTCTTCCAGATCTCGTAATCGGTGATCACCGGCACGCCGATGCCCTTGAAGACCGCGGCCTGGTTCCAGGGCTCGCCCACCGAATAGCCATAGATCGTCCCGGCCTCGAGGGTGGCGGGCATCTGCGGCGGGGGCGTGACGGACAACAGCGCCTCGGCGCCGATCTGGCCCGAGACGTCATCGGGCGCATAAAGGCCGGGGTTGATCCCGCCCGCCGCCAGCCAATAGCGCACTTCGTAATTGTGGGTCGAGACCGGGAACACCATGCCCATGTTGAAGGGTTTGCCCTCGGCGCGGAATTTCTCGATCACCGGCTTGAGCGCCGCGGCCGAGATCGGATGCACGGGCTTGCCATCGGCGCCGATCTCGATGTGCTCTTTCATCAGCGCCCAGACCTCGTTCGAGACGGTGATGCCGTTGCCGTTCAGATCCATGGAAAAGGGGGTGATCACCTCGCCCTTGGTGCCATAGCCGATGGTCGCGGCGATAGGCTGGCCGGCAAGCATATGCGCGCCGTCCAACTCGCCCGAGATCACCCGGTCCAAGAGCACCTTCCAGTTCGACTGGGCTTCCAGCGTGACATAAAGCCCCTCGTCCTCGAAGAAGCCCTTTTCCTTGGCGATGGCCAAGGGCGCCATGTCGGTCAGCTTGATGAAGCCAAGGGTCAGCTCGTCTTTCTCGACGTCGAAGGCGGCGGCGGGGCTGGCAAGTGCGGTGAACAGAAGCAGCGAGGCGATGCGTTTCATGATGTCCCTGTCTGTGGTTATGGCGGCGGAGGAGGTGAGGCGAAAAAGAAAAAGCCGTTCAATGCGACAGGCCCGGGGAGGAGGTCGGGCGGGTCGGATCGAACGGCTTTGTTCGGTGGGGCGCCGGCGTCGGGGCCCGGATGCGCGCGGACCTCGTTGCCCTTGCGCTTTCGACAAGGAT
>JACXUS010000286.1 GCA_014763785.1 Sphingomonadales bacterium
GCATCGCCACTCGCTACGACAGATGCGGCGAGATCTTCCTCTCCGCCATCTGCATCGCAGCGACCGTCATGTTCTGGTTGTGAGTCCTGACCCTAGCCGCAAACCACTCGCCCCCCAAACAAAAAAGGCGCCCCGCGGGGCGCCTTTGTCTTGGCCGTGTGGCGAAGGGATCAGTCCTTCGCGCGCTCGACGTAAGAGTTATCGGTGGTGTTGATGATGATGCGCGTGCCGACCCCGATATGCGGGGGCACCATCACGCGGATGCCGCCGGTGCAGGTCGCGGGCTTGTAGCTCGACGAGGCGGTCTGGCCCTTGACGACCGGCTCGGTCTCTTCGACCTCGACGGTGACCTTTTGCGGCAGTTCGATCGACAGCGCCACGCCCTCGTGGGTCAGCATCCACACCCGGATGCCGTCGCGCAGGTGGACCTTGGCATCGCCCACGACATCTTCGGACACCGTGATCTGCTCATAGCTCTCGGGGTTCATGAAGTGGTAGCCTTCGCCATCCTCATAGAGGAAGTCGTATTCGTTCTCGTCGACATGCGCCTTCTCGACGCTGTCCACGGTGCGCCAGCGTTCCTGCACCTTGACGCCATCCGAGATGCGGCGCATCTCGACCTGGGTCACCGAGTTGCCCTTGCCCGGGTGCACGTTCTCGGCGGCAATCACGACATGCAGCACGCCGTTGAGGTCGATCACGTTGCCCTTGCGGATCGAAGAGGCGATCACTTTAGCCATTGTTACGGTCCTTGGTTGGAATGAGACAGGCTCTGGCGCCCGGATGGCGAAGCGCCTAAACCATCCGCGTGCCGATTTCCAGAGAAAAGCCCGAAATGAGCCCGACGCCCTGGTGGAGCCCCGCGCGCCACGCCGACCGCCGCCCTGCCCTGCTGGCCCGTGCCCGCATCCAGACCGCGATCCGCGGCTGGTTCGGGGATCAGGGGTTTTTGGAGGTCGATCCCGTGGCGCTGCAGGTCAGCCCCGGCAACGAGGCGCATCTGCACGGCTTTGCCACGGAGGCGATCGGCAATGACGGGCGGGCGGTGCCGATGTATCTGCACACCTCGCCCGAATTCGCGATGAAGAAGCTGTTGACGGCGGGAGAGGCGCGGATCTTCGCCTTCGCCCATGTCTGGCGCAATCGCGAGCGCGGCGCGCTGCATTCGCCCGAGTTCACCATGCTCGAATGGTATCGCGTGGGCGAGGATTACACGGTGCTGATGGACGATGGCGCGGCGCTTCTGCGGCTTGCGGCCCAAGGCGCCGGGGTTTCGGCGCTGCACTATCGCGGGATCAGCTGCGATCCCTTCGCCGAACCCGAGCGGCTGTCTGTGGCGGAGGCGTTCCAGCGCTATGCCGGGATCGACCTTCTGGCGACCTGCAACGGGGCCGAGACCGATGCCGCAGCGCTGCGCGCCCAGGCCCGCGCGGTCGGGATCGCGGTGCGGGACGAGGATACCTGGTCGTTTCTCTTGTCAAAAATCCTTGTGGAGAAGGTCGAACCGCATCTGGGCCACGGCCGCCCGACGGTGCTCGACCGCTATCCGGCGGCCGAGGCGGCGCTGGCGCGCCCCGCGCCCGACGATGCCCGCGTGGCCGAGCGGTTCGAGCTTTATGCCTGCGGGGTGGAGCTCGCGAATGGCTTTGGCGAGCTGACGAATGCCGCCGAGCAACGCCGCCGTTTCGAGATCGAGATGGCGGAGAAGTTCGCGATCTATGGCGAGACCTATCCGCTGGACGAGGATTTTCTGGCCGCGCTGGCGGGCATGCCCGCGGCGAGCGGCATCGCGATGGGGTTTGACCGGCTGGTGATGCTGGCGACCGCGGCGCCGCGGATCGACGATGTGATCTGGACCCCGGTCAGCGATCAGATCGCATAGGTTTTCAACAGCTCGAGCGGCACGATCTCCAGCGCCCGGCGATGCGTCGCCGCCAGATTGACGCGCGGCGCGCAGCCCTCGTCATGCGCCTCGAGAAAGCGGCTGGCACAGAGGCACCAGCAATCGCCCGGTTTGAGCCCCATGAAGCCCCATTCGGGCCTGGGCGTGCTGAGGTCATTGCCGATATAGGCCGACCAGGCGAGGAATTCGGCCGTGGTCTGCACACAGACGGTATGCGAGCCGCGATCCTCCCAGCAGGTGTTGCAGGCGCCATCGCGGAAAAAGCCGGTGCGCGGCTGCATCGAACAGGGCGCGAGCACGCCGCCGAGCACGTTGATCGAAGGCTCCATTTCCATCGCATCCCCTCCCCGAAGGCTCAGCCGGGCGGGGTCCAGTCGACCCAGCGCCCGTGAAAATCGGCCCGCCTCATGTCAAAACTTTCGCCCCCGGGCCACAAAGTCAAGCGCAGCCCGGCGCCGGGGGTCTGGCCGTCGGCCTCCATCCCGAACTGCGCGAGCGGCGCCTCGGGCGTGGCGACGGCGCCGGCGCGGGCCAGCGCCGCGGTGCAGCGGGCCTGCACCGCGGGCGGGAAATATTGCCAGGCGACGGTGTGAAAGACCAAGTGACAGGCGCCCGGCTGCGGGGTGGCCAGGCAGCCCTCGAGCCAGTCGGCCGCATCGGCGCGCGCGATCGGCACCGGATGGGCGGCAAGATGGTCAAGGCCTGCGCGGGTGCGCGCGAGCCGATCCGCCTGATCGGCCCAGATATAGCTGAGGACGCGCAGCCGGTCGGCGACCGGGTCGAGCGGGTTGAGATCGACGCCCGCGCGGGCGCGGATCCGTGGCGTGGTGGCCGCGGGGTCCGTGCCACGCCAGTCAGGAGTGAGGCGGGCGGGCGCCGCTTCGGGGCCGAAACGGCGCCTGCCCCCTTGGCCACCGTCGGGCTTTGCAATCTCCAGCGCATAGGCATCCCAGATCAGGTTGAGCCCCGCGCTGGCGCCGAGTTCCGAAAGCACCAGCGGCAGGCCATAGCGGGCCGCAAGCCAGCGCCCGGCCGCGATGAGTGCGGCCGAGCGGCGCATCTCATTGGTTTGCGGCGGGCTGTCGAGATAGTCCGCGATGAAGCCCCCTCGGCCGCGAGCAGGGCGGCCAAAGGCGCGCGCAGATCCTCGGGGCCAAGGCCCTCAGGCGCCGCATAGGCCGGGGCGAGCGGCCCCGCCCGGCCCCGAAGCGCCAGCGCATGGCAGCCGCCCGCGAGGCGCAGCGGCACCGAATGCCCCGCCGGGCCGAGCGGGCCCGAGAAGGCGTTCAGCCGCGCCGACAGGGGTGCGGGCAAGGTCCCGCCGCGCGCAAGCTGCGCCAGCGCCCGCAGGAGCGCGCCGGTAAAAGGCGAGCCGAGCCCGTCACAGGCCCGCGCCTGCGCGTCGAGCGCGTCGATCAGTTGGCCATGGTCCATCGGCACAGTCTGCCCGGAAGCGGCCCCCGGGCGCAAGGCGCAGGACCGAGGGCGCAGGACCGGGGGCGCTACAAGCCGGATGCGGGGCGCGCCGATGGTCGCGCCAAGGCCGGCGGTCGATGGCGGCCCTAGGGTCAGGACCCATAAATCGACTTGAGGCTGCACGGGCTGCATGATTCAAGCTCCCAAACAGAGGGGGCATGATGAGCGGGCATTTCTGGTTGA
>JACXUS010000287.1 GCA_014763785.1 Sphingomonadales bacterium
GGACGACGCCGATCGGGCCGCCATCTCAGAACTTGGTCGAGATGGTCAGGTCGAAGGGCTGCTCCTGATCGTAATCTTCCTTCATCAGCGCCTTCGAGAAGTTGAAGCGCAGCGGCCCGATCGGCGTCGTCCAGAACAGCGAGAAGCCCACCGACGACCGCCAGTAGAGATCGTCATCCACCGTCCCGGTCGCGCCCGCCACATCGTCGAGCCCCCAGACCGAGCCCACGTCAAAGAACAGGCCGCCATGGATGCCATATTCCTCGGGCAGGCCCAGCGGGAATTCGCTCTCCAGCCGCAGCGCCGCGAAATATTTGCCGCCAAGCGCATCCTGATTGACCGCCCCCAGATCGCGCGGGCCGTAACCGTTGCTCTCGAAGCCGCGGATCGCGCTGCCGCCGGCGAAGCGCGACATCGCCGTGGTCTCGCTGTCGCCGCGGGCATGGACCGCGCCGCCCTCAAGCTCGGCGCGCAGGGTCACTTCCTCCTGCAACACCTTGCGCTCGACCCGCGCCAGCGCCGTGGTGGTGATCGCCTCGACATCGCCGCCAAAGCCCGCCACATCCTGACCGAAGCGCAGCGTCACGCCCCAGCGCGGATCAAGCCCCGTATTGCGCGAGTCATAGGTATAGGTATAGCCGAGCGCCGAGCGGGTCAGCTTGCCCGCCTCGCGCTGCAGGATCGGCGAGGAATTGGCATTCACGTCGAACATCTCGTCCTGGCTCAGCGTATAGCGCAGCTCGAGCCGGGCATTGCGCGCCACCGGGAATTCCAGCGCGGGCGAGATGCCGATCTCTTTGGTCGAGAAATCGGCGTTGTCATTGGTCGAGGTGTTATACCAGGTGCGGAACTTGAACCGCAGATCGCGACCCAGCAGGAAGGGCTCGACGAAGGTGATCGAGTTCTGCTTGTTGTCGGCGGTAGTGCCGACCGACAGGCCCAGATATTGCCCGCGCCCGAGGAAGTTCGATTCCTGCAGGCTCAGCGTCAGACCGAACCCCGCCGATTTGCCATAGCTCGCCCCGATCGCGAAGGAGCCCGTGGGCTGCTCCTCGACGTTCACATCGACCACGACCTGATCGGGCCCCGAGCCCTGACGCGAATTCACATCGGCCTTGGCAAAGAAGCCAAGCGCGCGGATGCGCTCGGCCGAGTTGCGGATCTCGCGCGGGTTGAAGGGGTCGCCTTCGACCGCGTTGAACTGGCGCCGGATCACCTGGTCCAGCGTCGTGGTATTGCCTTCGATATCAATGCGTTCGACGAAGACGCGCGGGCCGCGGACCAGAGCGAATTCGACATCCAGCGTGCCGTCGCGCTCGTTGCGGGTCACCCGCGGATCGACGCGGACGAATTGCGCGCCCGCGCGCAGCGCCAGCTCTTCCATCCGGGTGATCGCCAGATCGACGGCATTGGGCGAATAGATCACGCCGGAGCGGATCTTGACCTGTTTCTGGAATTCGGCCGCGTCAAGCTCGGCCACCTCCGACACGGTGGTGATCTTGCCGAAGCGGAACTGCTGCCCCTCGCGGATGTTGAAGGTCATGAAGAACGCATCGCGCGCCCGGGTCATTTCCGAGGAAACGCCGGTCACCTGCACATCGACATAGCCGCGCGAGCGATAGAAATCGGTGAGCAGCTGGCGGTCATAGTCAACGCGGCCCTCGACGAAAGTGTCGCGCTGGATGATCTGACGCAGCAGCCCCGCCTGTTTCGTCGCCAGCACATTGCGCAGGCGGCGGTCGCTATAAGCGCGGTTGCCGGTGAAAGAGATCCGCTCGATCTCGGTCACCTTGCCCTCTTTGATCTCGAAGGCGATATCGACGCGGTTGCCATCGCGGCGGATCACCTTGGGATCGACGCGGGCGGCCAGACGGCCGGCCTCGGCATAGGCCTGCACGATCTTGGCGGCATCGGCCTCGACGGTGGCGGGCGAATAGACCTTGCGCGACTGGCTGGCGACCAGCGTGGCGAGCTGCTCATCCTTGAGCTTCTTGTTGCCCTCGAAGTTCACCACCGAGATCGTCGGATATTCCTGCACCTTGATCACAAGGGTGCCGCCCTGCGGGACGATCTCGACGCTCTCGAAGAGGCCCGAGCCCTGCAGGCGCTGATAGGCATCATTCAGCCCGCCCGCCGAGACGCTCTTGCCGCGGGCGATTCCGGCATAGCTGAGGATCGTTTGCGGCTCGATCCGCTCGTTTCCCTCGATCCTGACCGAGCTGAAGCTGTAATTCTGCGCCGCGGCGATCTGCGGCACGGCAAGCGAAGCCATTGAGGCGACAAGGAAAACCGCCGCAGAGCTGCGCAGATTCCTGCCCAGGCCGGTGGCCCCCGCCCGTTCAAGCCAATCGCTCATTGCCCACTCCCGCCTCTGGTACTGCTTGCGCCCTGAGTAGCTTGAAAGCCGGGCCTTGTCAAAAGCCCAAGGCGCCGAAACCGGCCTTTGACGCAAGCTGTTGCGCCCCGGCCCGGTGCAGGCACAGCATCATCGGGGCGCAAGCCCGCGCGCGGGCCGCGCAAGGCAGGGGAAAGAGGCTCAGAGCGTATAGGGCAGGACGGTCTGCGGCGCGAGGATCTCGGCCAGCTGCAGCCCGATCAGGGCCGCGCCGAACAGCGCCACGAGGATCGCCAGCGGGACCACAATCCGGTCCAGCATCACATCTGCCATCAAAGACAGGCCCCGATAGCCTTCGGTCAGAACCAGTTGCATTGCCCGACCCTCCTTGTCACGCCACTGCGTCCTGTTTAGCCGGGCATTATGGCCGAATTTGGGCAAAACGCGCGGTGGGGCGTCACAGGCAAAGGGCCGCGGGGTCCGCGGCCGTCAGGGTCGGGGATGCGGCGGAGCGCTCAGGGGCAGAAGATGTCGTTCGACAGGCCAAACAGCATCAGCGTCAGCACCAGCGCCAGACCGACCGTCATCAGCAGGTTCATCACCCGGTCCGACGGCGGCTTGCCGCTGATGCCCTCCCAGAGGTGGAACATCAGATGCCCGCCATCCAGAACCGGGATCGGAAAGAGGTTGAGGAACCCGACCGCCGTCGAGAGCACCGCGATGAACCAGATGAAATCCGGCACGCCCGATTTCGCCGCCGCCGCCGAATTTTCCGCAATGCCGATCGCGCCATGCAGGTTGCAGGTCGAGATATTGCCCAAAATCATATGCTTGAACGCCGAAACCGAGGTGGTGACGATGCCCCAGACCTGTGCCCCCGCGCCCGAGACCGCCTCCCAGGGGGTGGTCATCCGGGTCTCGGGGGTGAAGACGAAGCCGCCCATCGCGCCGATCAGCCAGCGAGTCTCGAAGCCGCCCTCGGGCGCGGGCGTATCGGTGCGCCGCGCCTCCAGCGTCACCTGAAACCGCGCGGGGGTCGCACCCGCGCGCCAGATATCAAGCCGCAGCGGCGCGCCCTCGGCGGCCCTCACCGCGGCCTGCAGATCGGCAAAGCGCCAGATCGGCGTGCCGTCAATCGCCTCGATCACATCGCCCGCCTCAAGCCCCGCCGCATAGGCCGCCGAGCCCGCCGCCACCCCCGACAGCCGCGCCGGGTACAGCTG
>JACXUS010000055.1 GCA_014763785.1 Sphingomonadales bacterium
CCCGCACCACCCCCGCCACCCGCGAGGCGGCGATCCGCGGCACGAGGCCGGGCAGGCTGAGCAGATAGGCCAGTGCCAGGAAATGCGTCAGCCGCGGCCCCGAGACATAGGTCTTGTCGAAATCCACGAGGAAGAACGGCACGCCCCATTCGCGCAGCTGCCAGATGACATGGCCCAGATCGGTCATCATCTGTTCGGATTTCACCCAGATCGCGCAGAACACCACCCAGATCGCCGCGGGCCAGATCAGCCATTTCGTGACCGGCACGAAGCGCACGCTCCGGCGCAGCGCGAGGCCCGTCAGAATGCCGAGGCTGAACAGCAGTTGCCAGGCGAAGGGGTTGAAGAACCAGCCGCCCTCGAACGGATAATTCGGCAGATCGAGCCGGGTGAGGCCGGTGAGCACCCAGAACCCCAGCGTGAAGGCCAGCAGCCCCCGCGGCGAGCGCAGCCCGAGCCGGATCAGGAACGGCGCACCCAGCAGCAGCACCGCATACATCGGAAGGATATTCACATAGCCGAGCTGATGGCCCAGCGTCGCAATGCCGATCAGGAAGCCCAGGGGATCGGTGGTCAGCGGGGCAAAGGCGTTGCGGGTCAGCAAAGCCTCGCCGCCATACCATTTCGCGGCGCTGGCGATGATCGCAATCGCCCAGGCGGCGGTCATCAGATGCACCAGATACAGAAGCCACGCCCGGCCCCAGATCTTGCGAAACGCGCTCAGGTTCAGTCCCGCGGCCAGCTTCGGCCCATAGGCCAGCGCCGCGGCGCAGCCCGACATGAAGACGAACCCCTCGGCCGCATCGGAATGGCCGAAATTGCGCGAGGTCAGCAGCTCGTAGATCGTGCCCGGAACGTGGTTCAGGTAGATCATGATCAGGCAGAGCCCGCGGAAGAAATCAAGGCGCGGGTCGCGCGCCCCCTGCGGCAGGGCGGTGGCGACGGGTGTCTCAGGCATGGGCAGTTCCGGGGGTCTTGAGGGCCGCGGCAGACTCGGCGCTCCAGCGCGCAAGGATCGCGTCATGCAGCGCCACGATCTGCGGCTGACGGTAGTCGGCGGGCACCGACATCAGCCGGCTCGAGGAGGGATGCGAGGACCACCACAGGATCAGCGGCGCCGCTACCATCGGCAGCCCGACCGGCAGCAGCCACAGCAACAGCCCCGGCGCGAAGGTCCAGGTGGCGCCCAGTCCCACCAGACCGATGGTCACGATCCAATGCGAGGCCATGAAGCTGTCCATCAGGCTCAGGCTGCCATCGCCGCGGTTGTTCGTGGGCCAGCCGCCATCGCGCCCGAGCAGCACCTGCAGCACCGAGCGCGTCGCATACATCAGAAGCACCGGCGCGGTGAGCGAGGAAAACGCGAGCTCGCCCAGCGTCGAGGCCAGCGCCAGCCCCGCCCCGCCAAAGCCGCGGGCCTGCCCGCTGAGCCCGGCGCGCAGCGCGATCAGGATCTTGGGCAAAAGCAGCAGACCAAAGATGCCGATCGCCAGACCGATCGCCTTCGAGGCGGCCGAGGGCGGGAAATAGGGGAAGGGCCAATAGGGCTCGGGGAAGTAATCCGGCGGCGGTGCGATCAGCGGCGCCACGATCGAGGCGGCAAGGAACCCCAGCCAGAAGAGCGGCGCGATATAGGCCATGATGCCTTGGGCAAAGACGAACCGCGACCACGGCCGCAGCCCCGGCGCGCCGATGATCCGGCTGTGTTGCAGGTTGCCCTGACACCAGCGGCGGTCGCGCTTGGCATGGTCCACGATGTTCTCGGGGCCCTCTTCATAGCTGCCGCCCAGATCGTCATCGAGCCGCACGATCCAGCCCGCGCGGGCCAGAAGGGCGGCCTCGACGTAATCGTGGCTCATCACATGGCCGCCGAAGGGCGGGCGCCCGCGCAGCGCGGGCAGGCCGCAGCTTTCGGCAAAGGCGCGCACCCGCACCATCGCATTATGGCCCCAGAACGGCCCGGTAGTGCCCTGCATCATCGCAAGGCCACGCGCAAATACCGGCGAGAAGAAACTGGCGGAAAACTGCATCGCCCGGCCAAAGCGCGAGCGCGCGCGGATCACCCGCGGCAGCGTCTGCAACAGCCCCAGCCGCGGCTCGGCCTCCATCCGGCGGATCATCTGCAGGACGGTCGCGCCCTCCATCAGGCTGTCGGCATCGAGGATCAACGCGAAATCATAGGCGGCGCCCGAGCGGGTGATGAAATCCTCGATATTGCCGGCCTTCTTGCCGACGTTGTTTTCCCGGCGGCGATAGAAGAAGCGGCCGATGCCCGCGCGTTCGGCCACCAGCTTGGCAAAGGTTTCGACCTCGCGCGCGGCGATATCGTCCTTGCGGGTGTCCGACAGGATCGCGAAATGCACCTCGGCCGGGTCGCGGCATTCGGCCAGCGAGGCATCCATCGCCGCCACCCGCGAGAAGGTGGTTTCCGGGTCCTCGTTATAGACCGGCACCAGCACGACGGTGCGGCCCCTGATCGGCGCGGCCGGATCATAGGCGGGGGCGCGGGCAAAGGTGGTCAGGCCGATCAGCGCCTGCACCGCGCCCCAGGCCAGCCAGAGCGTGGAAATCAGGATCAGCACCGCGCGGGCAATGTCGATCCCGTCGAGCCCGTCAACATCGCCAAACTGCAAAAACAGCACGAAGGCGCCAAGCCCCGCCATCAGGCTGAGCAACAGCGCCAGCCCGCGCAGGGCGTAAAGCCCGGCACGCGACGGAGGGGCGAGGGTCATCGGATCAGGCGCCAGCGCCCGCAGACGGCGTCGCGGGGCGCTGCGGCAGCAGCAACGAGACAAGACGGCGCAACAGCCCGGCTTCGGCCTCGATCACCTGCGGCGGCATCGCCATCGGCGCCGCAGGCAGCGCGCAGGGCCCGGCAATCAGCGCCGCGGCCCGGGTTTCGGCAGTTTCGGCGGCGTGGGCCGCGTCGGGGAGGAGATATGCGGTCATGCCTTGATCCATTGATAAAGCCAGGTTTCGGTCAGCTTGCGATCATAACCCGCGACATGCGCGGACAGTTCCACCGGCTTGTCGCCATCGGCGGAAACATCCAGAACAAGGCGCCAGATATCGGTGCCCCAGATCTGCGACAGGGTCTGGGTGCGGATCTGGCCGTTCACGGCGCTGGCCACGATGGTCAGGCTGTCGGCCACATCGCCGGGCATGTTGCCCAGCAACCCGCCCTTGAAGTCGATGACGAATTTCCGCGTGCCCTCGGTGTTCTCGACGCCCGAGACGCCGCCCTCGCCCGCGCGGGTTTCCAGCACATAGGCGCGGGCGTCGCGGGTGTCGGGCTCGATCGCGCCCCAGCGCAGGCGATAGGCGAATTCGCGGCTTTCCCCGGCCTTGGCGGGGGCCTCGGGCACCCAGAAGGCGACGATATTGTCATTGACCTCGAGGTCCGAGGGGATCTCGACCAGACGCACCGCGCCGCGGCCCCAATCGCCGATCGGCTCGACGACGCAGGAGGGGCGCTTTTCGTAATGCGCGGCGGCGTCCTGATAATTCTCGAACGCGCGGTCGCGCTGATAAAGCCCGAAGGAGCGCGGCGCAGTTTCGACGAAATAGCTCGAGGCGAGGCGCGCGGGGTTCGCGAGCGGGCGCCACAGCATGTCGCCATCGGCGCGGGTGATGCCCAGCCCGTCGCTGTCATGCACCTGTGGGCGGAAATCGTCGAATTTGGTGCGGTTGCGTTCGGCAAACAGGAACATCGAGGTCAGCGGCGCGATGCCGAGCTGTTCGATATCGTTGCGGAAATAAAGCCGCGCGGTCACATCCACGGTGGTTTCGCCGCCCGGGGTGATCACGAAGCGATAGGCCCCGGTCAGCGAGGTGCTTTCCATCGCGGCATGCACGATGATGGTGCCCGTGCCCGCGGTGGGACGCTCGATCCAGAAGCGGGTGAAGCGCGGGAATTCCTCGGCCACCGCGAGCCCGGTGTTGACCGCAAGGCCCCGCGCCGACAGCCCATAGGCCGAGCCACGGCCGAGCGCGCGGAAATAGGAGGCGCCCTGAAACGCGATCAGCTCATCGAAGATATCGGGGCGGTTCAGCGGGTTGTGCAGCCGGAAGCCCGCCACTCCGGGCAGGGCGGCATGTTCGGGCACATGGTCGCGCGCCTCGCGTTCATAGATGAAATCATCGGTGTCGAAGGCCATCGGCGTGGCCATGCCCTCGGCGACGTCATAAAGCAGCACGGGCTCCTTGAAGAGCCAGCCCATGTGGAAGGCATGCAGCTGGAATTGCGTATCGGGGAGATCCGCGAAACGGGCGCGTTCGGGGTTGTAGCGGATCAGCCGGTAATCGTCATAGGTCAGCCCGGACAGGAAGCTCTCGGGCAGGGTCACGGTTTGCGGCGCCTGACCGGCCAGCCCCTGCATCTCGGCCGAGAGCGCGTCGAAGCTGAACGGCAGTTGCTGCGGCGCGGCGGGTGCGGCGGCAGCCGCCTCGGGCGCCGGGGCGGGGGTTTCCTGCGCGAAAGCGCCGCGCGTCAGCGCGGTGGTGCAGGCCAGAACTGCCCCCGCGGGCAGCGCGGCAAGCAGGCGGCGGCGGGTCAGCGAGACAGGGCGGAGAGGGCGCGCGACGGGCATCTATTTTCCAAGCAATCTCAGATAGTTCATCAGGCCGCGCAAAGGCAGCCATTTGCACAATCCTTAGCCACAGCGCCGGAAAAACTGCAAGGGAGCAATATGTCATGAAACCGTCAAGAACCCGTGACGGCGCTGCAATCCGCACAATGTTGCCCGGGCGCCGCGCCCGACCGGCACTTTCTTGCCTATTCTGCGGCTGCGAAGGCCGGGCCGGAGGGGGCAAGGCCCGCTGAACGGTCCCGCCGTGGCCTGTCCGGCGCCCCGGCGCTTCGCTGCGCGGGGGGTGAGTCGCGGGCCTGAGCCGGGTGCCGCGGCTGCGGCTTGCCCGAAAAAGGGGCCGTGCATCCCCCCCTCGCCCCTCCCGGGCCGTGCGCGCCGGGTCCTGCCCGCGATTGCTCTTGTTTCCGGGCCGGGCCATCAGCTAGATCTGCCGGCAAACGGGGACAGGAGAACCTCAATGGAAACTTTGGATCTCACAGGTCACTGGGTGGGGATCCTCTCCATCCTGATCTTCGTCGCGGCCTATGTGCTGGTGATCTTCGAAGAGTCGACCCATATGCGCAAATCCAAGCCGGTGATGCTGGCTGCGGGTCTGATCTGGGCGCTGATCGGCATCGAATACATGGGCGAGGGCATGTCGCAGATCGCCCATGACCATGCCCGCGAGATCGTCGAGGAATATGGCGAGCTGTTCCTGTTCCTGCTGGTCGCGATCACCTATGTGAACACGATGGAAGAGCGTCGCGTCTTCGACGTGCTGCGCGGGCGTCTGGTGCGGCTGGGCATGTCCTATCGCAAGCTGTTCTGGCTGACCGGGGTGATGTCGTTCTTCCTGTCGGGGGTGCTGGATAACCTGACCACCTCGCTCGTCATGGGGGCGGTGGTGATGGCGGTGGGCGTAACTTCGCCCGGCTTCGTCGCGGTGGCCTGTGTCAATATCGTCGTGGCGGCGAATGCCGGTGGCGCTTTCACGCCCTTTGGCGACATCACCACGCTGATGGTCTGGCAAAAGGGCGTGATCGGCTTCTTTGAATTCTTCGTCCTGCTGATCCCCTCGCTGGTGAACTGGGCGGTGCCCGCGGCGATCATGTCGCTGACCATTTCGCGCGATGTGCCGCCCGCCAGCGAAGAGGCGGTCCGCGGCAAGCCCGGCGCACTGGGGGTCGTGCTGCTCTTCGTGCTGACGATCATGACCTCGGTCAGCTTCAAGAACTTCCTCGCGCTGCCGCCGGCGCTGGGGATGATGCTGGGTCTGGGGTATCTGCAGATCTTCTCCTATTTCATCACCCGCCGTGGCCATCGTTCGCGGCGCGAGGAATTCCTGCTCGACAGCTTCAAACAGGTCGAGCGGGTCGAATGGGACACGCTGCTGTTCTTCTTCGGGATCATCTTCGCGGTGGGGGGGCTTGGCGTGCTGGGCTATCTCGAGCATCTGTCCGAACTGCTCTACATTGGCCTTGGGCCCACCATGGCCAACACGATCATGGGGGCGATGTCGGCCATCGTGGACAACATTCCCCTGATGTTCGCGGTCCTGACGATGGAGCCCGACATGAGCCATGGCCAGTGGCTGCTGATCACGCTGACTTGCGGCGTCGGCGGCTCGCTTCTGTCGATCGGCTCGGCGGCGGGCGTGGCGCTGATGGGGCAGGCGCGCGGCGTCTATACCTTCACCAGCCATATAAAATGGACCTGGGCGATTGCGCTGGGCTATGGCGCCTCGATCGTGACCCATCTGGTGCTCAACGCGCATCACTTCTGATCCGGCAGGGGATCGCAAGGCGGGCCCGGGGCTTTCCCGGGCCTGTTTCATTTGATCAGCTTTCTTTTGCTGCGGGCGCTCGGCAGAGATTGACGGCGGGGGGGCGGCTCCGATAATTTGATCAAATTATCGGAGGGCGTCATGAGCATCACCACAGAGGGCGGGGTTAGCCCTGCCCGCATCGCGGCCCTCGCCGCGCGCGAGAGCGAGATCTATGCGAGCGCCCGCCCGAAGACCCGCGCGGCCCTCGCCGCCGGGTCGGGCGCCTTCCTCGACGGGGTGCCGATGCACTGGATGCGCGACTGGCCGCAGCCCTTCCCGATGCTGGTGGCGCGCGCCCAAGGGGCGGTGATCGAGGATCTCGACGGCCATGTGATCGACGATTTCTGTCTGGGCGATACCGGCTCGATGTTCGGCCACTCGCCGGCCCCCGTGGCTGCGGCGATCATCGAACAGGCGGGGCGCGGGCTCACCTATATGCTGCCCACGCAGGCCGCGCTGGAGGCGGGCGCGTTGCTGGCCGAGCGCTTCGGCCCGATGCTCTGGCAGATCGCGACGACCGCGACCGATGCGAACCGCTTCGCCCTGCGGGTGGCCCGCGCGGTGACAGGGCGGCCGCGGGTGCTGGTCTTCGACGGCTGCTATCACGGCACCGTGGATGATGCGATGGTCTGTCTGGACGACGGGCGCACGGTGGCGCGCCCGGGGCTTGTCGGTCAGGTGGCCGACCTGACTGATCTGGCCGTGGCGGCGACCTTCAACGATCTCGCCTCGGTCGAGGCGGCGCTGGCCGCGGGCGATGTGGCCGCGATCCTGACAGAGCCGGTGATGACCAATTCCTGCATGGTGCTGCCCGAGCCGGGCTTCCACGCGGGCCTGCGCGATCTGGCGACGCGCCATGGCGCGCTCTTGATCATCGACGAGACGCATTCGATTTCCTCGGGCCTCGGCGGCTATACCCGCACCCATGGTCTGCAACCCGACATCTTCGTCGTCGGCAAATGCGTGGCGGGTGGCGTGCCGACCGCGGTCTGGGGGCTCAGCCCTGACGTGGCAGACCGCTTCCGCGCCTATGATGCGACGCGCGCGCCGGGCCACAGCGGCATGGGCACGACCCTTTCGGCCAACCCGCTGCAATTCGCGGCGCTGGTTGCCACCCTGCGTCATGTGATGACGCCCGAATCTTATGCCCGGATGGAGGCGGGCGCCGCGCAGCTCTGCGCGGGGCTGACGAAGGCGGTGACCGCCCATGGCGCGCCCTGGCACGTTCTGCGCGTTGGCGCCCGGGTCGAGTTCATCTGCGCACCGGGGCCGCTCAAGAACGGCACTGATGCCGCCCGCGCCCATGCCCCCGCGCTGGAGGCCGCCGTGCATCAGGCGCTTTTGAACCGCGGCTGCCTGATTGCGCCCTTCCACAATATGATGCTGATTTCGCCTCAGACCTCGTCCGACCAGATCGACCGCCTGATAGAGGCTTTCGACGCGGTTCTGGGGCAACTATTCGAGACCTGACATGACCCAATCCCCCACCGGCTCGACCCTCTCTGAGGCCGAAGACTTCCTGAACGCCCACCCCGAGATCGAAGCCTTCGATATCGTGCTGCACGACGCCAATGGCATCGGCCGCGGCAAGATCATCCGCCGGCACGAATTGCTCGGCCTTTACAAGAACGGCCGCCACCTGCCGATCTCGATCCTCGGCCTCGATATCGTCGGCGAGGATGTGCATGAAACCGGCCTGATCTGGGATCAGGGCGATGGCGATCTGCGCGCCTGGCCCATTCCCGGCACGATCAAGGCGCTGCACGGCACCAATCCGCCGCGCGGGGAGCTGTTGATGAGCATGTATCATCTGGACGGGGCCGAGATGACCTCGGACCCGCGCCATGCTTTGCGCCGTCAGGTCGCGGCGATGGCGGCCGAGGGGCTGCATCCCGCGGGCGCGTTTGAGCTCGAATTCTTCCTGCTCGACCCCGATACCAATGCCGGTATCCGGCCCGCGGCGGCGGTGCTCGACGGGCGCCGCAGCGACTGGACCGAGGTCTATTCGGTCGATCACCTGCACGGGATGGAGCCGCTTTTCAGCGATATCTACCGCGCGGCCGAGGCGATGGGCATCCGCGCCGAGACGGTGATTTCGGAATATGCGCCCGGGCAATACGAGCTGACGCTGGATTACCGGACCGATGTGATGCAGGCCGCCGACGATCTGGTGCGGCTGAAGCGCATCGTGCGGATGCAGGCGCGCAGGCATGGCGTGGTGGCCTGTTTCATGGCGAAACCGATCGAGAAATACGCGGGCTCCGGCATGCATTTCCACGTCAGTCTTCGCGACGATCAGGGTCGCAATGTCTTCGCCGAGGCGGTTGAGGGGCAGTGGACCGACACGATCAAACACGCCATCGGCGGGTTGCGTGCGACGATGGGCGAGTCGATGCTGGTCTTTGCCCCGCATGGAAATTCGTGGCGCCGGTTCGTCGGGCAAAGCTATGCGCCGGTCAGCCCGTCCTGGGGGGTCAACAACCGCTCGGTCGCGCTGCGCATCCCGGCCGGTGCCGTCGCCGCGCGGCGGATCGAGCATCGCCCCTCGGGTGTCGATGCCAACCCCTATCTGGTCGCGGCGACGGTGCTGGCGGGCATCCGCCACGGGCTGAAACACCGCATCGACCCGGGGCCGGAAACCACCGGGAACGGTTATGAGGGCACCGACGATCTGCCGATGCCCGCCGACTGGCGCGAGGCGATCCGCGCGGCGCAAGGCTCCGCCTTCCTGAAAGAGGCGCTGGGCGAGGACATGCATCGCACCTTCTGTGCGATCAAGGCCGCCGAACAGGCCCGCGTCGCCGCTTGGATCGCGGATGTGGATTACGCGCTTTATCTGCACAACGTCTGACGCTTGGCCGGCGCCGGGGGCTTCGCGCCCCCGGACCCCCGCGGAGTATTTGGCCCAAGAAGAAGGTCATGCGTTTCTTCTTGGCTGAAATACTCCGGGGGGAGGCTTCGTGAAACGAAGACGGGGGGCAGAGCCCCCCGCGCGCGATCCGATAGGCGATCCGCTCAGATCAGCTTGGCATGGGCCATCGCGGCGTCGATCTTGGCCTTGGTGGCCTCGGTCAGCTCGACGAGCGGCAGGCGAACTTCAGCGCTACACAGGCCGAGTTTCGAGAGCGCATATTTCGCCCCCGCCACCCCGGGTTCGAGGAAGATCGCGATATGCAGCGGCATCAGAAGGTCCTGATACTCCAGCGCCTTGGCATAATCGCCCGCGAGCGTCGCCGCCTGCATTTCCGCGCAAAGCCGCGGCGCCACGTTGGCGGTGACCGAAATGCAGCCGACCCCGCCCATCGCGTTGAAGCCCACGGCCGTCGCATCCTCGCCCGAGAGCTGCACGAAATCCGCCCCGCAGGTCAGCCGCGTTTTCGCCACCCGCGCCAGATCGCCGGTCGCGTCCTTGACGCCGACGATGCGGGGCAGGGCCGCGAGTTCGCCCATCGTCTCGGGGGTCATGTCGACGACCGAGCGGCCGGGGATGTTGTAGATCACGATCGGCAAATCGCAGGCATCATGCATCGCGGTGAAATGTGCGACCATGCCGCGCTGCGTCGGCTTGTTGTAATAGGGGGTGACCACCAGCGCGGCATCGGCGCCCGCGGCCTCGGCGTGGCGGATCAGCTCGATCCCCTCGGCGGTCGCATTCGAGCCCGCGCCCGCGATCACCGGCACCCGGCCTGCGACGGCTTTCACCACCTCTTCGACCACGCGCATATGCTCTTCATGGGTCAGGGTCGGGCTTTCGCCGGTCGTGCCCACGGGAACGATGGCCGAGGACCCTTCGGCGATATGCCACTCGACCAGCTTCTTGAGCGCGTCCAGATCCAGCTCGCCGTTCGCAAACGGCGTGACGAGTGCGGGAATGGACCCTTTGAACATGACACGCTCCGTGGTTTCGGGCGGATTCGCCCGGGTTGAAATCGGGCGGAACATAGACGGGCGCCCGCGCCTTGCCAACTTGTGAATTGCGCCCGGGGGCGGTGACAGGCAGGAAGGGCAAAACACCCGAGCAGGACGATGATCCGAACCTTGATTCTGGCCGCCGCGCTGGCGGTGCCGACCCTTGCTGCGCCCGCCCGGGCCGATGATGCGCAGGCGCTTGGCCTTGCGCTGCGGGCGGCGGATGCGCGTGACTGGGCGGGGGCCGCGGCGCAGGGGCGTCAGGCGGGGCCGCTCGGCTTCGATCTGGTCGAATGGCAGCGCCTGCGCGCGGGCGAGGGCGATTTTGCCGATTACGCCGATTTTGCCGCGCGCCGGGCCGATTGGCCGGGGATGGATCTCTTGCGCCGCAAGGGCGAGGGCAAGCTGGCCGAGGCCGGGCCCGCGGCGACCATCGCCTATTTCACCGGGACAGCACCGCAGACCGGCGAAGGGGCGCTGGCGCTGATCGCAGCCTTGCAGGCGCGGGGAGAGACCGTCCGCGCGGCGCAGGTCGCCGAGGCCGCATGGCGCAGCCTGAGCCTGAGCGCCGCGGATCAGGCGGCGTTCCTTGATCGCTATCCCGATCTGGTGGCGCCGCATCATGGCGGGCGGATGCAGGGATTGCTCGACCGCGGGGCGCTGGATCAGGCGCGCGCGATGCTCGATCTGGTGAGCCCGGGCACGCGCGCGGTGGCGGCGGCGCGGATCGCGTTGCAGGCGCGGGCCGAGGGGGTCGATGCGCTGATCGAGGCGGTGCCCGAGCGGATGCAGGGGTCAAGCGGACTTGCGCGCGACCGGGCGCAATGGCGCTGGCGTAACGATCTGGAGGAGGAGGCCGCCGCGCTGCTGCTGGAACGCTCCGCCAGTGCCGAGACCTTGGGCGATCCGGCGCTTTGGGCGGGGCTCCGGGCCAATCTGGCGCGGTTCTTCCTGCGCTCGGGCGATGCCCGGCTGGCCTATAAGGTCGCCGCGCGGCACCGGCTGCGCGATGGCGCCGATTTTGCCGATCTGGAATGGCTGGCGGGCTATGCGGCGCTGAAACTGGGCGATGCGCCCGCGGCGCTCGAGCATTTCGAGAGCTTCTCGGCCGCGGTGCAAAGCCCGATCAGCGCCGCGCGCGGGGCCTATTGGCGGGGCCGGGCGCTGGAGGTGCTGGGGCATCCGGGTGAGGCCAAGGCCGCCTTCATCGAGGGGGCGAAATTTCAGACCTCCTTTTATGGGCTCCTGAGCGCCGAGCGCGCCGGGGTGCCCCTTGATCCGGCCTTTGACGCGCCGCCCGCCTTGCCCGACTGGCAAAGCGGCAGCTATCTCGGCAACAGCGTGTTTCAGGCGGCGCTTCTCTTGCGCGCGGCGGGCGAGCAGGAGCTGGCGCGGCGGTTCCTGCTGCATCTGGAAGAGAGCTTGCCCACCGATCAGATCGCCCCGCTGGCGCGGCTCGCGCTCGACTGGAACGACGCGCATCTGGCGCTGAGCCTTGCCAAGCGCGCGGCGAATGCCGGGATTGTGCTGACCGAGGCCTATTACCCGCTGCCCGATCTGACCACCCATGACCTTGGCGCGCCCGAGGAACTGGTCCTGTCGATCGCCCGGCGTGAAAGCGAGTTCGACCCCACGGTGATCAGCCCGGTCGGCGCGCGCGGGCTGATGCAGCTGATGCCGGGCACCGCCGAGATGATGGCGACGAAAACCGGCCTGCCCTATGACCTTGCCCGCCTGACCCGCGATCCGACCTATAATGCGCAGCTGGGCGGGGCCTATCTGGCGACGCTGCGCGAGGAATTCGGCGCCTCGCCGGTGCTGGTGGCGGTGGGCTATAACGCGGGCCCCGGGCGCGCGCGGCGCTGGGTTGAGGAGCGCGGCGATCCGCGCTCGCCCTCGGTCGATCTGGTGGACTGGATCGAGATGATCCCCTTCACCGAAACGCGCAACTATGTGATGCGGGTGGCCGAAAGCCTGCCGGTCTATCGCGCGCGGCTGGGTCTGGCGCCCGTCGGCTTTACGGACGAGCTGCGCGGGATCGCGCCTTAGCCCGCGCGCGCTTTCCGATGGCTGCGCCACAGCGTGAACAGCCCCGCCGAGGCGACGATGGCGGCCCCCAGCGCCACATTCGCCCGCAGCACATCGCCAAAGACCGCCATCCCGAGCGCCGCGCCCCAGACGAGCTGCAGATAGGCGAAGGGCTGTAGGGCGCTGGCCTCGGCGATCTCATAGGCGCGGATCAGCAGCCAGTGCCCCGAGACCGCGGTCAGGCACAACAGCCCCATCCAGAGCCAGTCGCCCCCGCTCATCGGCTGCCAGAACCACATACCCACCGCAGTGGCGATGATCGTGCCGACGATGCCGGTCCAGAAGAACGAGACATCGCCCGGGTCATTGTGCGAGACATAGCGCGTGAGCAGGCCATAGAGCGCGAACATCGCCGCCGCCGCCAGCGGCACCACCGCCGTGACCGAGAGCGTGCCGCCCCCCGGTTGCAGGATCACCAGAACGCCGGCGAAGCCGACGCCGATCGCGGCCCAACGCCGCCAGCCGACTTTCTCGCCCAGCACCGGCCCCGAAAGCGCCGCCACCAGCAGCGGATAGCAGATGAAGACGGCATGGGTATCGACAAGGCCCAGATGCACGAAGGCATAGATCATCACATAGATCTCGACCACCAGCAGCAGCGCCCGCAGCGATTGCAGCACCGGATGGCGCGCGCGCATGGCCCGGGCCAGCCCGCCGGGCCTGCGCGCCGCCAGCGCCAGAACGAAGAGCGCGAAGAACCAATAGCGGATCATCACCACCATATAGGTGTTGTAGGTCCCCGCCAGATGCCGCGAGATGCCATCCTGCAGCGCGAAGATGATCGTTGTGGGGACCATCATGACGATGCCCCGGCGCAGGTTCTGCTCAGCCATTGCGGACCCCCCGGCTAATGTGGCGCTTGCCCGCATGGCCCGGCGCACGGGTGACCTCGAAGCCCGCCGCCGCAAGGCCCCGGCGCACGAAGCCCGCGGCGGTATAGGTGGCGAAGGTGCCGCCCGGCGCGGTATGGCGGCCGACCTCGGCCATCAGATCCTCGCCCCACATCTCGGGGTTCTTGGCGGGCGAAAAGCCATCGAGAAACCAGGCATCGGCCCGGCCTTCCCAGGCGGGCAGGGTCTCGCGCACATCGCCCTCGATCACCTCGACGGTGATTTGATGCAGCGTAAAGGCCCGCGCGCCGCGGCCCCAGGCCTCGATCAGCGGGGCGGCGATGGCATGCGCCTCGGGGAATGCCCGCAGGGCGCGGTCCATCTCGGCGGCTGACATCGGGAAGCCCTCGAAAGAGGTGAAGCGGATCGGCAGATCGCCCGCGCTCAGCGCCAGCGCGAGCAGGTTGAGCCCGGTGCCGAAGCCCAGCTCCGCCACATGAAACCCGGGCACAAGCCGCGCGGGCAGGTCATTGCCCGCCAGAAACACGTGCCGCGTTTCGTTCAGCCCGTTGGCGAGGCTGAAATAGGGGTCATCGAAGCGCGTCGAGACAGGGATCGCATCGTCGCGCCAGTCGAGCGCGGCG
>JACXUS010000288.1 GCA_014763785.1 Sphingomonadales bacterium
CATCCTGCACATGGCGGCGCTGACGAAGGGCCGCGAAGGGCAGGAGATGACCGAGATCGGTTTTCTCAAGGATGCCGGTGCGCTGGCCTTCACCGATGTCGCGCGCGTCTCGGACCAGACCAAGGCGCTGCAACGGGCCTTCACCTATGCCGCGCATCTTGGCGTGCTGGTGATCGGCCACCCGCAGGAGCCGGGCCTTTCGAAAGGTGCGGCCGTGACGAGCGGAAAATTCGCGAGCCTGCGCGGGTTGCCGGGCGTCTCTCCCATGGCCGAGCGGATGGGGCTGGAGCGCGATCTGGCGCTGGTCGAGATGACCGGGCTTTCCTATCACGCCGATCAGATCACCACCGCGAAGGCGCTGCCCGCGCTCAAACGCGCGAAACACGCGGGGCTCGATGTGACCGCCGGTGTCTCGATCCATCACCTGACGCTCAACGCGCTCGACGTGGGCGATTACCGCACCTTCTTCAAGCTGACCCCCCCCCTGCGTGACGAGGAAGATCGTCTCGCGGTGATCGGGGCGGTGGCGAACCCGCTCTATGCGCTCCTGATCGCGCATGCGAACGATTTTCTGGACAATGACGATATGGCCGCGGCCTCGGGGGGGCTGTTGTTCGTGAACGGTATCGGCGCGATGACCGGCCCGGTGGTGACCGGCTGGCTGATGGAGACGGTCGGCAATGGCGGCTTCTTCCTTTATGTCGCCCTGCTGATGGTCGGGATTGCCGCTTATGCCGCCTGGCGGATGACGCGGCGCCCCGCGATGGACCCGGCCGATACCGGCGCCTTTGCGGTGATCTCGCCCTCGGCCTCGGCGCTGGCGGTCGGTGAGGCGCTGGAAGCCGCGCAGGAAGACGGCCCCGCCGCGGCGCAATGACGCGGGCCGCGGGGCGTCCGGGCGGCCTATTTGGAGCCCGAGAAGCCCCCGCGCGCCCTGAGTCGGCGCCGCGCAAACAGGCAGATGCCCGCAAACGGCGCTGGCGAAACGGGCATCTGATCGCGCAGCGGGCAGCGAGCGCCCCCCGCCGCCGTGAACCTGCCCAACCCTTGTGCAAACGGCGATAGACCTTGGCCGGATGACGGTTTTGTGGCAGATTTCGCGCACAATCTGACATGGAAGGTCACGCAATGCACGCGGCATGGATCACTTCGGTGACCCTGTTCTGGCGCGATATCGTCGGGCCCGAACAGTGGTTTTCTTCGACCGCTTCGCTGGATGTGGAAATCCGCAAACGCTTCGAACACCTCTGGCGCAAGGCGTGGATCGGCGCGCTCGATGCCTGGGCCGACACCCCCGAGGGGGCGCTGGCGCTGATCCTCGTGCTCGATCAGTTCCCGCGCCGGATGTTCCGCGGCGCGCCCGAGAGCTGGCTGACCGACGAGCTGGCGCGCGAGATCGCCAATCACGCGATTGCGCGGGGCGATGATCTGACGATCGAGGGGCCGATGCGGCAGTTCTTCTATGCGCCCTTCCTGCATGCCGAAGAGCTGCGCGCGCAGGAGCGGGGCCTTGCCCTGATCGAAGAGCGGATGCCCGCGGGCCATCTGCCCGATGCGCGCGCCCGCCACATGGTGATCCGCCGCTTCGGGCGGTTCCCGTGGCGCAATGCGGTGGTGGGGCGGCGCTCCTCGGATGAGGAGGCGGCCTTCCTCTGGGCGGGCGGCTATGACTGGGCGCTGCGCCGCCAGTCCGAGACCGGACAGGGCCGCGCGGCCTGAAGGCCGCGCCCGCGCGCGCCCGTCCCCTTGGGGACGGGCGCGCGCCGCGCTCCGCAGCCCCTGGGCTGCGGAGCGCCCCCCTTGGCTGCCGGTGCGAGTCAGCGGCGGGAAAAGCCCCGTTGAGTCCCTCTGGAAAATAGTTTAATACCAAACTAGTTTTCCAGGGAGGGCTTCATGGCCGCGAAAAGCTTCGACATGATCGTGATCGGTGCGGGTCCGGGCGGCTATGTCGCCGCGATCCGGGGCGCGCAACTGGGTCTGAACGTGGCCATTGTCGAGCGCGAGCATCTGGGCGGCATCTGCCTGAACTGGGGCTGCATCCCGACCAAGGCGCTGCTGCGCTCGGCCGAGGTCTTCCACCTGATGCACCGCGCCAAGGACTTCGGGCTGAAGGCCGAGGGCATTGGCTATGATCTCGACGCGGTCGTCGCGCGCTCGCGCGGGGTGGCCAAGCAGCTCTCGGGCGGCATCGGCCATCTGATGAAGAAGAACAAGGTCACCGTCGTCATGGGCGAGGCGACCCTGCCCAAGGCGGGCGTGGTCAGCGTCAAGACCGACAAGGGCGTTGAGGAGTTGAGTGCCAAGGCCATCGTGCTGGCGACCGGCGCGCGGGCCCGCACCCTGCCGGGGCTCGAGGCCGATGGCGATCTGGTCTGGACCTATAAACACGCGCTGCAACCCAAGCGCATGCCGAAGAAGCTCCTCGTCATCGGCTCGGGCGCGATCGGGATCGAGTTTGCCAGCTTCTTCAATACCTTGGGCGCCGACACCACGGTGGTCGAGGTGATGGATCGGGTGCTGCCGGTCGAGGATGCCGAGATCAGCGCCTTCGCCAAGAAGCAATTCGTGAAACAGGGGATGAAGATCCTCGAGAAGACCACGGTGAAGAAGCTCGACCGTGGCAACGGCAAGGTCACCGCCCATCTGGAAGACGCCAAGGGCACCACGACCGCCGAATTCGACACGGTGATTTCGGCCGTGGGCATCGTCGGCAACGTCGAGAACCTCGGGCTGGAAGCCTTGGGCGTCAAGATCGACCGCACCCATGTCGTGGTCGATGAATTCTGCCGCACCGGGGTGCCGGGGCTCTATGCGATCGGCGATATCGCGGGCGCGCCGTGGCTTGCGCACAAGGCCAGCCACGAGGGCGTGATGGTGGCCGAGCTGATCGCGGGCAAGCATGCCCATCCGATCAAGCCGGGCTCGATTGCGGGCTGCACCTATTGCCACCCGCAGGTGGCCAGCGTCGGAATGACCGAGGCCAAGGCCAAGGAGGCGGGCTATGAGGTCCGCGTCGGCCGCTTCCCCTTCATCGGCAACGGCAAGGCGATTGCCTTGGGCGAGCCCGAGGGGCTGATCAAGACCGTCTTCGACGCGAAAACCGGCGAGCTTCTGGGCGCGCATATGGTCGGCGCCGAGGTGACCGAGCTCATTCAGGGCTATGTCATCGGCCGCACGCTGGAAACGACGGAAGAGGATCTGATGAACACCGTCTTCCCGCATCCGACCCTGTCGGAGATGATGCACGAGGCGGTGCTTGATGCCTATGGCCGCGTGATCCACATGTGATTTGACCGAAAGGTCAAAAATTTCACGCGCGCTCTTGATCCCCGGGCCCCGTCACGCCACTGTGCCGGGGCCCGGCCATTTTCGGGCCCGGCCAAGGACCCCCGACATGACCCAGACCGAGCGCAGCGATTGGCGAGCGATCCTTGCCCTTTGGGTGGCGGGGCTCTGCGCGGCGGGGCAATTCTCGAAAACCGGGGTGATCTTCCCGGAACTTGCCGCGCTTTGGCCCGGGGCGGGGGCACGGCTGGGGCT
>JACXUS010000056.1 GCA_014763785.1 Sphingomonadales bacterium
ACCCGATACGACCGTGGCCCCAAGGTCTTCCTATCAGCAATCGCACTTGCTGCCCTCGTCATCTACTGGCTTTGAAACTCAATGAGTCCAGACCCTAGCGATACTCGGCGAGGATCTCGAGGAAGGCCGCGCCGAAGCGTTCAACCTTTTGCTCGCCCATCCCGGGGATTCGCATCAGTGCACCGAGGTCACGCGGCTTGAGTTCCGCGATCTTGCTGAGCGTGGAATTCGGGCAATTCAGATAGCGATCCTGCCCATCCGCCCCGCGCGCCAGATCGAGCTGCGCCGCCGCCAGCCGGTCAAAGAGCGCGCCCTCGTCGCGCCCCGCCAGCTTGCGCCGCGCAGGGTGCATCGCCTCGGGGCCCGCGCCCGCAATCACCGCGACGAACTCGGCGCCGAAGCTTTCCAGCTTCTTCGCGCCGACCCCGTTGATCCGCGCCATCTCATCCATCGTCATCGGCCGCACCTCGGCCATCTCGATCAGCGTGCGGTCAGGGAAGATCATATAGGCGGGCAGGCCCGCAGCCTCGGCCAGCGCGCGGCGTTTCGCCTTGAGCGCAGACAGGAGCGGCGCGTCTTCCTCGGAGACCAGCGCCTTGGCCACCGTCTTGGCCCGCGCCTTGCGGATCAGATCGCGGCGCAGCGTGATCGTTTCCTCGCCGCGCAGGATCGGGCGCGCGGCCTCGGTCATCACCAGCGCGCCGTGGCGTTCCAGATCGGGGCGCATCAGGTCATGCCCCAGCATCTGCCGGAAGACCGCCTGCCATTGCGGCCGGGTCAGATCGCGCCCGACGCCGAAGGTCGGCAGCTGATCATGCCCGCGCGACCGGATCTTGTCGTTCATCTGGCCCAGCAGGATCTCGATCAGATGGCCCGCGCCATAGCTTTCGCCGGTGCGCAGCGCGGCCGACAGCGCCTTGCGCACCGCTTCGGTGCCGTCGAAGAGCTCCGGCGGCGTGTCGCAGAGATCGCAATTGCCGCAGGGCTCATGCGCATCCTCGCCGAAATAGGCGAGCAGTTTCTGCCGCCGGCAGCCGGTCGCCTCGGCCAGCCCCAGAAGCGCATTGAGCCGTCCGTGATCGGCGGCCTTGCGTTCGGGCGGGGCGAGGCCCTCGTCGATCTGCTGGCGGCGATAGCGGATATCGTCGGGACCATAGAGGGTCATCGTCTCGGCCGGCGCCCCGTCGCGGCCCGCGCGGCCGATCTCTTGATAATAACTCTCGATCGATTTGGGCAGATCGGCATGGGCGACCCAGCGGATATCGGGCTTGTCGATGCCCATGCCGAAGGCGACGGTCGCGGTGACGATCAGCCCGTCCTCGCGCTGGAACCGCGCCTCGACCGCTCGGCGATCCTCGGCCTCCATGCCGCCATGATAGAAGCAGGCCGGGTGCCCGGCCTCGCGCAGCGCCGCGGCCAGACTTTCGGTGCGCGCGCGCGAGGCGCAATAGACGATGCCCGACTGGCCGCGGCGCGCGTCGGCGAAGCGCAGGATCTGTTGGCGCGGCTGGTCCTTGGGCTCGAAGGCCAGATGGATATTCGGCCGGTCGAAGCCGCGCAGGAAGGTGGCAGGCGCGCGCCCCTCAAAGAGGCGGGTGACGATTTCGGCGCGGGTTTCCTCGTCGGCGGTGGCGGTGAAGGCCGCCAGCGGCACGCCGAGGCTGCGCTTCAATTCCCCGATGCGCAGGTAATCGGGGCGGAAATCATGGCCCCACTGGCTGACGCAATGCGCCTCGTCGACCGCGATCATCTGGGTGCCGGCGCGCTTGAGCAAGGCCACCGCCGTGCCCGAGGCGAGCCGCTCGGGCGCCATGTAGAGGAGCTTCAACCGCCCCTCGTCGATCGCGGCGAAGACCTCTTCGGTCTCGTCCTCGGTGTTGCCCGAGGTCAGCGCGCCCGCCTCCACCCCCGCCTGCCGCAGCGCGCGGACCTGATCGCGCATCAGCGCAATCAGCGGCGAGATGACCACGGTCAGGCCCGGCAGGCAGAGCGCAGGCAGTTGATAACACAGGGATTTCCCGCCACCCGTCGGCATGATTGCCAGCGTGTCGCGCCCCGCGATCACGGCGCGGACGATCTCTTCCTGACCGGGACGGAAGGCATGGAAGCCAAAGACCCGCGCGAGGATATCGCCGGGGTCGCCCCCCTGCCCGTCCATCGGCTCAATATCCGAAGAAGAAGGCCGCATTGTTGCGCAGCGCCTGCTGCAGGATGATCAGAACGATGAAGGCCACCAGCGGCGCCAGATCGAGCCCGCCGGTTGCGGGCAGGAAGCGGCGGATACGGCCATAGATCGGCTCGAGCAGGTTGTTCAGCCCATACCACAGCTGCGCGACCAGCGGCTGGCGCAGGTTCAGCACCTGAAAATTGATCAGCCAGCTCATGATGATATGGGCGATCATGACGAACCAGACGACGTTCAGGATCAGGGTGAGCGCCTGATAGAGCGTGACCATGCGAAACCTCCGGGGATATACGCCCTCACAGGTAAGGCAGGGCGCGCGCGCATGCAACCGCCGGTTCTGCGGTATTTGCGCGGATCGGGCGCCCGCTCGCCCGATGCCGCGACGTTTGGGTTGACGCGCGCGCCGCGGCGCGGCACCGCTGGGGTCTCGCAGCGCAGCACAGACCGGAGGACCGATGTATCCCGTCATCCGCATGATCAAGGCCCTGATCAAGGGCCACCGCCATCCGGTCGGCTTTCTCGACACGATGGTGAGCGAGCATATCGCCTGGCCCTGGGACATCGACCCGTGGAAGGATCTGAACAACGGGCGCACGCTGACGCTGTTCGATCTGGGGCGAATCGCGCTGGCGCAGGGCTGCGGGCTGAACGCGACGCTGCGGCGCAAGCGCTGGGGGATTGTGGTTGCGGGCAATACCACGCGCTACCGCAAGCGGATCACCATGTTCCAGCGCTTCCAGATGCGGACCCGGCTGATCGGCTGGGACGGGCGGTTTGTCTATATGGAACAGGCGATGTGGCGCGGGGACGAGTGCTGCAACCATGTGCTGATCCGCGGCGCCGTGACCTCGCGCAAGGGGATCGTGCCCCCCGCCGAGGTGGCGGCCGAGATGGGGCATACCGGCCCCTCGCCCGAGCTGCCCGCCTGGGTGATGCACTGGATTGCCGCGGATCACGAGCGCCCCTGGCCGCCCGCGGTTTGACGCCCCGCTTGCGCCCCGCAGCGATTTCGGGCTTGATCGCCGCGACGGAAACAGGGTCGGGGACGGGTCATGATCACCACGCGCAAGCGCATCTGGGGCTGGTTTTTCTTCGACTGGGCGAGCCAGCCGTATAACACGCTGCTGATCACCTTCATTTTCGCCCCCTTCATGAAGGATCTCTTGGGCAGCGGTTCGAGCGCGCAGGCGGTCTGGGGCTATGGCGTGGGCTTTGCCGGGCTCTTGGTGGCGATTGCCTCGCCCTTTCTTGGCGCCATCGCCGACAAGAGCGGGCGGCGGCTGCCGTTCATCTGGCTGTTTTCGCTGATGTATGTGCTTGGCGCCTGGGGGCTGTGGTATGCGGCGCCGGGGAATTACAGCCTGATCCTGATCATGACCTCCTTTGCGATTGGCATGATCGGGATGGAATTCGCCACCACCTTCACCAATGCGATGCTGCCCGATCTGGCCCCGCGCGACGAGATCGGCAAGGTCTCGGGCTCGGGCTGGGCGTTCGGCTATGTGGGCGGGATGCTGGCGCTGATCGTGATGCTGGGGTTTTTGCAGATCAGCCCGACCAGCGGGCGCACGCTGATCGGCCTGCCGCCGCTTTTCGGTCTGGATCTGGCGGCGCGCGAGGATACCCGGATCGTCGGGCCGCTGACCGCGGTCTGGTATGCGGTCTTCATGATCCCGTTTTTCCTCTGGGTGCGCGAGCCGCGCCACCCCGGCGCGGTGCCGGTCGTCCAAGCCGCGCGCGAAGCCTGGCCCGAGCTGCGCGCCACCCTGCGCGGCCTGCCCGCGCGGCGCAGCCTCTCGGCCTTTCTGCTCAGCTCGATGTTTTACCGCGATGCGCTCAACGGCATCTATACCTTCGGCGGGCTTTACGCGGCGGGGGTGCTGAACTGGTCGATCATGCAGATCGGCATCTTCGGCATTCTGGGCACGATCACCGGCGCGATCTTCGCGTGGCTCGGGGGCAAGGCCGATGACCGGTTTGGGCCGAAGGCGGTGATCTTGGTCAATGTGGTGATCCTGACCGCGGTGGTGATCGGCGTCGTCTTCATCTCGCGCGAGAGTGTGTTTGGCATGCCGGTCGGGCCTGACAGTTCGCTGCCCGATATCGCCTTCTATGTGATGGGCGGGCTGATCGGCGCCTGTGGCGGGGCGCTGCAATCGGCCAGCCGCACGATGATGGTGCGGCAAGCCGACCCCGAGAAGATCACCGAGCATTTCGGCCTTTATGCGCTGTCGGGCAAGGCCACCGCCTTCATCGCGCCGCTGGCGATCGGGGTGATGACGCAGCTGAGCGACGATCAGTCGATCGGCATCACTCCCATTATCGTGCTTTTCGTTCTGGGCTTGGCGCTGCTAGGCTTCGTGCGGTCCGGGGGCGATCCCCGCCCCGCCGCCCCCCCAGTGGAAGAGCCTGCCGCATGATCCGACGCCTTTTGCCTGCCCTTCTTGCGCTGACGCTGGCGCAGCCCGCTCAGGCCGAGCCGCTGGCGCGGCAGCTGTTCGGCGCGAAATCCGCGCCTTCGGCGCAGGCGCCCGCGGCAATCGGCCAATATGCCCGGGGCTGTGCCGCGGGGCTGGTCGCGCTGCCCGAGAGCGGCCCGACATGGCAGGCGATGCGGCTGAGCCGGAACCGGATGTATGGCCAGCCCGAGATGATGGCCTTCCTGCAGGAGCTGTCGGCCTATGCCGCGACGCTGCCGGGCTGGAAGGGGCTCTATATCGGCGATATCAGCCAGCCGCGCGGCGGGCCGATGACCGGGGGCCACGCGAGCCATCAGATCGGCCTTGATGCCGATATCTGGATGCTGCCGCCCAAACGGCTCGACCTGAGCCGGGCCGAGCGCGAGAGCCTCAGCTCGATCTCGATCCGGACCGAGGATCAGACCCGCGTGACCGCCGCCTGGACGCCCGCGCATATGGCGCTGATGCGCGCAGCGGCCAGCGATCCGCGGGTGGATCGCGTCTTCGTTGCAGCCGCGGCCAAGATCGCGATGTGCAATGCCGCGCCCCGCAATGATCGGGCCTGGCTGCAGAAAATCCGCCCGATCTATGGCCATAACACGCATTTCCATGTGCGGCTGAAATGCCCGCCCGGGCAGCGCCTGTGCGAGCCGCAATCGCCCACGGTGGCCGAGCTGTCGAAGGGCGGCGATGGCTGCGACGAGACGCTGAACTGGTGGGTCACCACCTATCTCGAAGAGCTGCGCCACCCGCCCAAGCGCGAGAAGCCCACCGGCCCGCCGCCGCGGAACGCGAAAACCTATGTGATGTCGGACCTGCCGCGCCAATGCCAAGACGTCTTGTCGTCGCGCTGATCGCGGCGCTCGCTGCGGGCGCCGTCTGGGCCCAGAGTGCCGCGCCGCAGGGTCCCGCCGAGGTGGTTCAGGTCTGGCGCTGGCAGGAGGCGGGCGCGGCCTTCGGCGGCTTTTCCGGGATCGAGCTGGACGCGGCCGGGCGCGGCCTTGTGGTCCTGTCGGATCGCGGGACGATCTGGCGCGGCCAGATTGCGCGCGATGCGGCCGAAGCGATCACCGGCATCGAGATCACCGCCGGGCCCACGGCCCTGCACACTTCGACCGGCGCCCCGGCCGAGGGCGAGACCGGCGATTCCGAGGGGCTGGCGCTCGCCCCGGATGCCACGGCGATCATCTCTTTCGAGGGGGTGGCGCGGGTGTCGCGCTTCACCAGCGATGGCGGGCCCGCAAAGCTGCTGCCGCGGCCGCAGGAATTCGCGCGGATGCAGCTGAATTCCGCGCTCGAGGCGCTGGCGATCGCCGAGGACGGCACGCTCCATACCCTGCCCGAGCGTTTGGGTGACAAGGCCCGCGCCTTTCCGGTCTACCGGCTCAAGCCCGGCGCGGCGCAATGGGATCAACCCTTCGCGATCCCGCGCGATGGCGACTGGCTGCCGGTCGGCGCCGATTTCGGCCCCGATGGGCGGCTCTACCTGCTCGAGCGGGATTTCTGGGGCCTGCTCGGCTTTCTCAGCCGGGTGCGGGTGTTCGATGTGGCGGGCGAAACGATCTCGGGCGGCGCGGTGGTGATGCAGTCGCGCGCGGGGCGATTCGACAACCTCGAGGGCATCGCCGCCTGGCGCGACGCCAGCGGGGCGATTCGGCTGACGCTGATCTCGGACGACAATTTCAACCCGCTGCAACAGACGCAGCTTGTCGAATTGCGCCTGGCTCCCTGAGAGGGCTTGACCGGCCGCCGCGCCGGGGTATATGCGCCGCGCTTGCCCGGGCGTTCCGGGCCATGTCCCCGCGACCATGTAAAAACGGTGAACCAATGAAACGCTATCTGCCTGGCATCCTTGCCATGGCCGCGATTGTCGTGGCCTCGAATATTCTGGTGCAGCATCTGTTTGGCCAATGGCTGACCTGGGGCGCCTTTACCTATCCCTTCGCCTTCCTCGTGACCGACCTGACCAACCGCCTGCAGGGCGCGCGCGCCGCGCGGATCGTGGTCTCGGCGGGCTTTGTGGTCGGGGTGATCTGCTCGCTGATCGGCTCGCAGATCATGGGCGAATTCGGTCCGCTCGTCAGCTTCCGCGTGGCGCTGGCCTCTGGCCTTGCCTTCCTTGCCGCGCAGATGACCGATATCACCATCTTCAACCGGCTGCGCGCGGCGGGCTGGTGGAAGGCGCCGCTGGTCTCGACGCTGATCGGCGCCTCGCTTGATACGGCGATCTTCTTCACGGTGGCCTTTGCGGCGGGGCTCAGCTGGCTTGAGCCCGGCAATGATGTGGCCTGGGCCAATGAGATGCTGCCGCTGCTGGGTGCTGGGCCGATGGCGCCCCTGTGGGTGTCGCTTGGGCTGGCGGACTGGCTTGTCAAACTTGCCCTCGCAATAACCGCATTGATACCTTTTCGGGCAGTTGTCACAAAACTATCGCCAAGGCTTGCGTGAATTTACTGGACATACACCAAATCTGTGGCAGCCTGTGGATAACGGCAACGCATTGAAAGGAGGTGGTCCAGTGTCTAGAGTGATATTGGAGAGAGGTGTCGGGACAGTCAGGGGGGCCGTGGCCTGAGGGCAACCCCAAGGGCAAATAACCCTGACTGGGACGGAGGATCTTGCCCAAGACCCTAACCGGACCATCTCCGTAGATCTCGGGGGCCGCTTGCCAAGCCAAGCGGCCCTTTCTATTGGCCCGCGCCCCGTCCGCCGGGGCATCCGGGCTGGACCCGGACGCCGAAAACTGGCATTCCCGGGGCAAGTGAAGGAGTGCGGACATGACCGAGACGAGGCCCGATATCGCGGCGATGAGCTTTGAACAGGCGATGGCCGAGCTCGAGCAGGTCGTCGGTCAGCTCGAGCGCGGCGAGGTGCCGCTGGATCGCTCGATCGCGCTTTATGAACGTGGCGCCGCCCTCAAGGAGCGCTGCGCCGCCCTGCTGAAAGAGGCCGAGGAGCGGGTCGAGAAGATCACCCTTGGCGAGGGCGGACGCCCGACCGGCACGGTTGCGGTCGAAGGCCTCTGATGTTTTCCGATCGTCTGGCCGAGGTGCAGCACGCGGTGCAATCCGCGCTGGATGATGCGGTGGCGCGCCTGCCTGCGGGCGAGCTGCGCGAGGCCATCGGCTATGCCGCGCAGGGTGGCAAGCGGCTGCGCGCCTTTCTGGTGATCGAATCGGCGGCGCTCTTTGACATTCCCGCGGCGCAGGCGATGCCCGCGGCGGCGGCGGTCGAGGCGCTGCATGCCTATTCCCTTGTGCATGACGATCTGCCCTGCATGGATGATGACGATCTGCGCCGCGGCCTGCCCACGGTGCATGTGAAATGGGACGAGGCGACCGCCGTTCTGGCGGGCGATGCGTTGCAGACGCTGGCGTTTGAGCTGTGCTGCGACCCTGCGCTTGGGCCTGCGGATCGGCGCGTGGCGCTGGTCGCGGCGCTGGCGCGGGCTTCGGGGGCGGCGGGCATGGTGCATGGGCAGGCGCTGGATATTGCGGCGGAAACTGCGGCCACGCCGCTCAACCTTGCCCAGATCACCGAATTGCAGGCGGGCAAGACCGGGGCGCTGATCTCCTTCGCGGCCGAGGCGGGCGCGATTCTGGCGGGTGCCGACCGCGCGCCGCTTGCGCGCTATGCCGCGGCGCTTGGCCTTGCCTTTCAGATCGCCGATGACATCTTGGATATCGAGGGGTCGGAGGCCGCCGCGGGCAAGCGTCTGGGCAAGGATGCCGGGGCGGGCAAGGCCACCTTCGTATCGCTTCTGGGGCTCGAGGGGGCGCGGGCGCGCGCCCATGCCCTTGTCGCCGAAGCCGAGACCGCGCTTGCGCCCTATGGCGCGCGGGCGCAAACATTGATCGAGGCCGCGCGCTATGTGATCGCGCGGGACAAGTGAGCCGAGCCAGATGAGCCAGACCCCCGCTACCCCGATCCTCGACCGCGTGCGGCTGCCGCAGGACCTCAAGGGTCTTGGCGATGTCGAGCTGAAGAAGCTCGCGCAGGAGCTGCGCGCGGAAACCATCGCGGCGGTGTCGCAGACCGGCGGGCACTTGGGCGCGGGGCTTGGGGTGATCGAGCTGACCGTGGCGCTGCATGCGGTGTTTGACGCGCCGCGCGACAAGATCGTCTGGGATGTGGGCCACCAGTGCTACCCGCACAAGATCCTGACCGGGCGGCGCGACCGCATCCGCACGCTGCGGATGAAGGGGGGCCTGTCGGGCTTCACCAAGCGCTCGGAAAGCCCCTATGACCCGTTCGGCGCGGGGCACAGCTCGACCTCGATTTCCGCGGCGGTGGGCTTTGCCATGGCGCGCGAACTGGGCGCGGAAACCGGCGATGCGGTGGCAGTGATTGGCGACGGGGCGATGTCGGGCGGCATGGCCTTCGAGGCGATGAACCACGCAGGCCACCTCGGCAAGCGGGTCTTCGTGGTGCTGAACGACAATGAAATGTCGATCGCCCCGCCCGTCGGCGCGCTTTCGTCCTATCTGACGCGGCTTTATTCCGAAGGGCCGATGCAGGATCTGAAGGCCGTTGCCAAGGGCGCCGTCAGCCTGCTGCCGGAACCCTTTCAGGAGGGCGCGCGCCGCGCCAAGGAAATGCTCAAGGGCATGGCGATGGGCGGCACCCTGTTTGAAGAGCTCGGCTTCACCTATGTCGGGCCGGTGGACGGGCATGACCTCGACACGCTCCTGCCGCTCTTGCGCACGCTGAAGGCCCGCGCGACGGGGCCGGTGCTGATCCATGCGCTGACCAAGAAGGGCAAGGGCTATGCCCCCGCCGAGGCCCGCGCCGACCGCGGCCACGCGACCGCGAAATTCGACGTGGTGACCGGGGCGCAGGTGAAGACCCCCTCGAACGCGCCGAGCTATACCAAGGTCTTCGCCGAGAGCCTGATCACGCAAGCCACGCAGGACGAAAAGATCGTCGCCGTGACCGCGGCGATGCCGGACGGCACCGGGCTCAATCTGTTCGCGGAGCGCTTCCCGCGGCGCTGCTTCGATGTGGGGATCGCGGAACAGCATGCGGTGACCTTCTCGGCCGGGCTTGCGGCGGCGGGGATGCGCCCGTTCTGCGCGATCTATTCGACCTTCCTGCAGCGCGGCTATGACCAGATCGTGCATGATGTGGCGATCCAGCGGCTGCCGGTGCGGTTTGCCATCGACCGCGCGGGGCTTGTCGGCGCGGATGGCGCGACCCATGCGGGCAGCTACGATATCGGTTTTCTCGCCAACCTGCCCGGCATGGTGGTGATGGCCGCCGCCGACGAGGCAGAGCTCGTGCATATGGTCGCCACCGCCGCCGCGCATGACGAGGGGCCGATCGCCTTCCGCTATCCCCGCGGCGAGGGGATGGGCGTCGAGATGCCCGAGCGCGGCGAGCCGCTCGAAATCGGCCGTGGGCGCCTCGTGGCCGAAGGCGCGCGCGTCGCGATCCTCAGCTACGGCACCCGTCTGGCCGAGGTCTTGAAGGCGCGCGAGGCGCTGGCCGCGCGGAGCCTTGCGCCGACCGTCGCGGATGCGCGCTTCGTCAAACCGCTCGACACCGATCTGATCCTGCGGCTGGTGGCCGAGCACGAGGCGCTGATCTGCATCGAAGAGGGCGCGGTGGGCGGCTTTGGCAGCCATGTCGCGCAGTTCCTGTCGGAACAGGGCGTCTTCGACCGCGGCTTCAAGTTCCGCTCGATGGTGCTGCCCGATACGTTCATCGACCACGCCAGCCCCGAGGATATGTATCGCACCGCTGGCATGGATGCGCCGCAGATCGAGGCCAAGGTGCTTGATCTGATGGGCGTCGCGGTCGCGAAACGGGCCTGAGGGCGCGCTCTCCGCCGATGTCCTTGAGTATTTGGAGCAAGAAAAAGCCTCTGTTTCTTCTTGGCAAAAATACTCCCGCCGGAGGCAGTCAGCGCGCAGCGCGCCACATCTGCAGGATATATTGCGCGGTGATCAGGTCGAGATGCGCGCCGCCGCCGTTCTTGCAGATCGTGATCTCGTCGCGGCTGGTGCGCGCGAAGCGGCCCGCGGCGATGTCGTAGAAATCGGCGATGATATCGGCCTCGGCCATCACGCCGCGGGCAATCGGGTCGCGGAATTCGCCGATGTGATGCACCGTGGTTGCCCGCGCGTCGCAGAAGATCCGGGCGCGGGTCAGCGCCGTGTCATCGACCTCGCGCATATCGGGGCGATAAGCGCCGATCAGGTCGAGATGGGTGCCGGGCTGGATCCAGTCGCCGCGCAGCCACGGCTGGGTCGCCATCGTCGTGGTGGCGACGATTTCGGCGCGGCCGAGCGCGGTTTCCAGATCGGCCTCGGCGCGCGTGCCGGTCGCAGCGGCCAGCGCCTCGGCCGTCGCGGCGGTGCGGTTCCAGATCGTGATCCGCGCGCCCGGGAAGCCCGCGCGATAGGCCGCGACCATCGAGGCTGCCACCTTGCCCGCGCCGCAGATCAGGATCTCGCGCGCGTCGGGCCGGGCGAGGCGCCGCGCCGCCAGCAGACTGTCGCCCGCGGTTTTCCACTTCGTGACCAGCGCGAAATCCACCACGGCCTCGAGCATGCCGGTGCGGTCGCTCAGCAGATTGACCGCGCCCTGCACCGTGCCAAGGCCCTGCGCCGCATTGCCGGGCACAATCGCCGCGGCCTTGACCGCGATACCAAGGCCGGAAATCCACGCCGAGCGCGTGAGCAGCGTGTCGGCGCCACGATAGAGGAAGCTGTCGGCCACCTCGGCGCGCGGCAGGCGGTGCCCGGCCTCCAGCGCCTCGGTCAGCTGCACCCAGTCCAGATGGGCCTCGGCCTCGGGGCCGATGAAGTCGGGTTTCATTCTGCCTCTCGCTCATTCAGCAATCCTTCCGAGACGAGCCGCGCCGCCCAGCCCTCGGGGCCCTCGAAGAGATGCGTTTTCCAGCCGAAGGTATGGGCGGTGGCGATATTGTCGGCGCGGTCGTCGGTGAACAGGATCTGCGCCCCGCAGAGCCCGCAGTCCTGCTCGACCATCGCATAGATCTGCGGATCAGGCTTGGTCACGCCCATATGCCCCGAGACGAAGCCGCGGTCGAATTCGCGCAGGAAGGGATAGAAGCCACAGGCATAATCGAAGCTCTCGATGCCGAAATTCGTCAGCGAAAACACCGCCACGCCGCGCGCCTGCAGCGCCTTCATCAGCCGCACCGAGCGCGGGATGACGGGCGCGGCCATCTTGATCCAGTCGTCGTGCCAGAGCCGGATCATCGGCGCCCATTTCGGATAGCGCTCGGCCCAGGCATAAATCGTGTCGCGAAACGGGCCGCCGCGGTCAATGAGGTCGTTCATGCCGTGCAGATCGACCTCGGCAAACATCGCCTCGCGCGCCTCACGCGGCATCAGCGTGTCATAATGCCGCTCGGGTTGCCATTCGATCAGCACATTGCCGATGTCGAAAATCACCGCATCAACCATTCGCTTCCCTCATCGCCGCGCGCGCGGTCCGGTCCAATGCCTCGAGAAAACGCGCCCGGTCCGCCTTTGTAAAGGGGCGCCCGCCGCCTTGGCGAAAGGGATCGGCCGCGCGCAGATCGGCCATCAGGTCGCGCGTCGCCAGCACATTGCCAATATTGGCGGGCGTCAGCGCCTCGCCATCGGGGCGCAGGACGCGGGCGCCCGCCTCGACGCATTTCGCGGCCAAGGGGATATCATTGGTGATCACCACATCGCCGCGGCCGGCGCGCTCGGCGATATGCTTGTCGGCCTCGTCGGGGCCTGCCGCCACATAGACCATCTCGACCAGCGGGTTTTGCGAGGGACGCAGGCCGCCGTTCGACACGAAGGCCAGACGCAGGCCAAGGCGTGTCGCGACCCGCTCGGCCTCGTCCTTCACCGGGCAGGCATCGGCATCGACCCAGATCACCGCCAGAGCGCCTCGGCATGAAAGGCGATATGATCGGGGATGAAGGTCGAGACGAAAAAATAGCTGTGATCATAGCCCGCCTGCATCCGGAAGGTGCCCGGCTGGCGGCGCGCGGCCATGGCCTGCGACAGCGCCTCGGGGCGCAACAGATCAAGGAACTGGTCGCTCGCGCCCTGGTCGATCAACACCTCGCCGTCGAAGCCCAGCTCGCGCATCAGATGGGTGGCGTCGTGATCCAGCCATTTGCCCTCATCCGCGCCGAGATAGGCGGTGAACTGCTTGCGGCCCCAGTCGCTGGCGGTGGGGTTGGCAATCGGCGCGAAGGCCGAAACCGAGCGGAACCGCCCCGGCAGCCGCATCGCCAACGTCAGCGCGCCATGCCCGCCCATCGAATGCCCGGTGATCGCCTGACGATCCTCGTCGATGTCAAAGGCGGCGGTGACGATCCGCGGCAGTTCTTCGGCCACATAATCCCACATCTTGAAATGCGGCGCCCAAGGGTCTTGCGTGGCGTTCACATAGAAGCCCGCGCCCTGCCCCAGATCATAGGCCGGATCATTGGCCACACCCTCGCCGCGCGGCGAAGTGTCGGGGAACACCAGCGCAATCCCCGCCTCGGCCGCCCATTTCTGCGCCCCGGCCTTGGTCATCGCGTTTTCATGGGTGCAGGTCAGGCCCGACAGATACCAGAGCACCGGCACCGGGCCCTGCGCCGCCTCGGCGGGCAGAAAGAGGCCGAAGGTCATCTCGCAGCCCGTCGCTTCGGAGGGGTGGGCATAGACCCCCTGCACGCCGCCGAAGCATTTGTTTTCCGAAATCGTGCGCATCGCGCCCCCCTAGTTGCTTATCCCGTGAATCACCACGGGAATGGTCAGGATGCTGACCGCGGTGGAAATCAGAATCGAGGTCGAGACGCGCCCCGGCGCGACCCCGAAATGTGCGGCCAGAATGTAGACATTGCCCGCGACCGGCAAGGCGGCGGCGGCCGCCATCACCCCCGCGGCGAAGGGCTCGACGCCTAGGCCCCAGGCCGCCAGCCCCACCGCCAGCGGATGCAGCACCAGTTTCGCCCCCGAGAGCCAGAGCGCCGGGCCCACGCGTTCAGCCCGCCGGTCCGCCAGCGAGGCGCCAATCGCAAAGAGCGCGCCGGGCGTCGCGGCCGCGCCGAGGATCGTCACGAACTCCATCAGCGGGCCGGGCATCGGCAGACCGCCCCCCGCCCAGACAAGCCCCGCCGCCATCGCCGCCTCGGGCC
>JACXUS010000289.1 GCA_014763785.1 Sphingomonadales bacterium
CAGGTCTGCGTTCTGCGCAAGCTTCACATACCACTCCAGCGTGAACCCCGAGAGCGGCCAGGTGAGCGAGCGCGAGGAATTGAAGGAAAACGCGATCAGGACCCAGATCGGGATGTAGAGAAACGCCATCAGGATTGCGACGAAACCCATGAAGGCCGTGTCGGCACCAAAACGCGACAGGAGGCCGGGTGTTTTCTGTGCCATGGTCAGACGCCTCCCGTCATGCCTTTGCGCTCCATCCGGTCGGAGAGGGAGACGATGGTGAGAACGACGACGAGCATCACGATCGCCAGCGCCGAGCCCAGCGGCCAGTTCAGCGCAGCACCGAATTGCGTGGCGATCACATTGGCCATCAGGTTGCCATCCGGCCCGCCCACCAGAAACGGCGCGATGAAATCGCCGAAGGACAGGCAGAAGGTCAGCGTGAAGCCCGCCGCCAGCCCCGGCGTGGACAGCGGCAGCGTGACCGTCCAGAACGCGCGCCACGGGTTCATGCCCAGATCGGCCGCCGCCTCGGTCAGGTTGACGGGGATCTTCTCCAGCGCCGTATAGATCGGCATCACCATGAAGGGGATGAAGATATAGGTCAGCGTGAGCACCATCGCGAACTGGTTGTAGAGGAAGATCGAGGAGGGTTCCGAGATCACCCCCGCCCATTGCAGGAAGGAATTCAGCACCCCCTCGGTGCCCAAGATCGTCTTCCAGACATAGGCGCGCAGCAGATAGCTGACCCACAAGGGCGCGATCACCGCCATATAGAGCCAGGTCCGCAGCTTGGCCGAGCGGCAGCGGAAGACCAGCCAATAGGCGAAGGGATAGGCCAGAGCCGCGGAGGCCAGCGACACCAGAACCGAGATCTTCAGCGTGCGCCCCATGACCCGCAGATATTGCGGATCGCTGAACAATGTCAGGTAGTTGCCTAACTGGAACGCGGGCGCGAAGGTCGGGTATTTTTTCACCCAGAAGGAATAGGTGACGATGATCCCATAGGGCAGCAGCATGAACAGGCCGATCCACAGGATCGGGATGCCGAGCACCAGCACCCCCGAGAGATTGCGACGGATCAGGCTCATGGCGCGACATCCCCCGCAAAGACGAAGACGTTATGCGGCTCGACCGCGACGCGCACGGGCAGGCCCACGGGCGGCACCGCGCTGCGCGCGAGGCGGTCGGGCAACAGGCTGTCGACATGGACCCGCGCGCCGTCCGACAGTTCCACCGCGATCCGCAGGCCGAGCCCGTAATAGATCACCTCGGCGATGCGGCCCTCGAGCACGTTCGCAGCACTCTCGCCCTCGGCCATCAGCCGCAGCTTCTCGGGGCGGCAGCCCACGGTGACGCGGGTGCCCGCGGCCATCGGCGCATCGAGCAGGGCCGAGAGCCGGCCGCCGCCAAGCGCGATCTCGGCGGTGGTGCCCTCGACCCGGGCGATCTGGCCGGGCAGGAAGTTGGTCGTGCCGATGAAATTCGCGACATAGGGCGAGGCCGGGTGATCATAGAGGTCCTGCGGGCGCCCCTCCTGCGCGATGCGGCCCTTTTCCATCACCACGACGCGGTCCGACATCACCAGCGCCTCGGTCTGGTCATGGGTGACCATGATGAAGGTGATGCCCACCTTTTCGTGCAGATGCTTCAGCTCGATCTGCATCTGCTCGCGCAGTTTCGCATCGAGCGCCGAGAGCGGCTCATCGAGCAGCAGGACCTTGGGCCGCCGCACGATGGCGCGGGCCAGGGCGATGCGCTGGCGCTGCCCGCCCGACAGCTGCTGCGGGCGCAGCTTCAGCTTGTCAAAGAGCCCGACGAGCTTGAGCGCCTCATGCACCCGCGTTTCGATCTCGGCACGGCCAAGCCCCTGCACCTTGAGCCCATAGCCCACATTCTCGCCCACCGTCATATGCGGGAAAAGCGCGTAGTCCTGAAAGACCATGTTGACCTCGCGCCGGTAAGGTGGCTCGAAGGTCACATCCTTGTCGGCCAGACGGATCGTGCCATGCGTCGGCTCCTCGAAGCCGCCGATCATCCGCAGAAGCGTCGATTTCCCGCAGCCCGAGGGGCCCAGAAGCGTGACGAATTCGCCATCCTCGACGGCGAGCGTGACGTCGTCCACGCCGATGATCGTCGGGCTGTAATGCTTGGAGATATGCTCCAGTTCGATGATTGCACTCATCTGCTTTCCCTGAGACGGCCACGGGACCCCTCCCTGAACCCCGCGGCGCTTTGTGATTGGTGGCCCGGGCGGGGACGCCCGGGCAGGGGGCGCGCTTATTGCGCCTTCACGGCGTTCCAGGCGTTGGTATAGGCCTCGAACCGCTCGCCCAGCGGCTGCCAGGCCATCAGGCTGTCCAGATAGGCCGGGTCATCCTGATGCAGCGCGGTGAACTCATCGGGGCTCATGCAGTTCTTGGCGGCCTCGGGGTTGGTGACGGAATAGCCGTTGATATTGGCCACGCCGCATTGCCCCAGTTCCGACAGCTGCATGTTGAGGAATTTATAGGCGCATTCCGCGTTCGGGGTGCCCTTGACCACCATCCAGCTGTCCATCCAGCCCTCGGCGCCCTCGGTCGGGATGAATTCGGTGACCTTGATCCCCTCGGCCGCCAGCAGCGCGGATTGATAGCCCGCCCAGGTGTTCGAGATGACGACCTCGCCCGCCTTGTAGAGATCGACCAGCTCGCCCGCGGTCGCCCAGTATTTGCGGATCAGCGGCTTTTGCTCGACCAGCTTCGCCTGCGCCGCGGCGATCTGCTCGTCGCTCAGATTGTAGATATCCATATCGCCATTGAGGCGCGCCGCGACATAGATCGAGCTCTTGTCATCCCAAAGCGAGACCTTGCCCGCCAGATCCGGGTTCCACAGATCGGCGATCGAGCTGGGCGGCGTCGCAAAGGCATCGTCGCGATACATGAAGGCGATCGCGCCCCAGACATAGGGCATCCCGTAATAGGCGCCGTCCTTCTGGATGCCGTCGAGGGCTAGGAATTTCGGGTAGATCTTGGCCCAGTTGACGATTTTTGCGGTGTCGAGCGGCTCGACGAAATCCAGATCAATCATCAGCTTCGTGGTGTCGATCGAGGGGGTGATCAGGTCATAGACGCCGCCGCCCGCCATCAGTTTCGGCGCGAAATCGTCGTTCGAGCCGACATAGGTCGCATTCACCATGCAGCCGGTGTCGGTCTGGAATTTCTCGATGAAGGAGGGATCGGCATAGCCCTCTCAGGTCAGCACATTCAGGCTGCCTTCGGCCAGCGCCGGGGCGGCGGCGCCCAGTGTCAGGGCGGCTATCGGGCCGAGGATGATCTTTCTGGTCATGTCTGTCTCTCCACTGTTGTTGAACGGCCCTCAGGGCTCTTTTCGGGTCTTGCGGGAAATGGTGCCGATATCGACACCGAGCGCCGCGGCGGCCTTGCGTTTGCTGCCGTGGCTGCGGATCGCCTGTTCGATGATCCGCAATTCGTGGCGCGCGAGCTGTGCGCGCAGGGTTTCGCCCTCTGGGTCGGTGTCGGGGTCGGTGTCGGGCCC
>JACXUS010000290.1 GCA_014763785.1 Sphingomonadales bacterium
AGTTAGGGCGCCGGGGCCGCCCCCGCGCGGCCCCGGCGCCCTAACTGGCCCCTCAGCCGAACCAAGGACCCGTGTCATGAATGACCAATCCCCGAACGACGCCTTCCACGCCTCGAGCTTCCTGCAGGGCGCGAATGCCGATTATGTCGAAGACCTCTATGCCCGCTTTGCCGCCGACCCGACATCGGTCGATGCCGGTTGGGCCGCGTTCTTCGCCACTTTGGGCGATGCCGAGCTGGATGTGAAGCATGCGGCGCAGGGCGCGAGCTGGGACCGTCCCGACTGGCCGCCGATGCCCGCCGACGAGATGACCGCGGCGCTGACCGGCGAATGGCCGGTCGCGGCCCCGAAAGAGGCCAAGGGCGCGGGCGACAAGATCAAGGCCGCCGCCAAGGCCGCCGGGGTCGAGGTTTCGGACGAGGCGGTGAAGCGCGCCGTTCTGGACAGCATCCGCGCGCTGATGATCATCCGCGCCTATCGGATCCGCGGCCATCTGGCGGCCGATCTCGACCCGCTGAAGATGCGCGACGCCTCGCTGCACCCGGAGCTGGACCCGAAAAGCTACGGCTTCTCGGAGACCGACATGGACCGGCCGATCTTCATCGACAACGTGCTGGGCCTGCAGATCGCCTCGATGCGGCAGATCATCGACGTGCTCAAGCGCACCTATTGCGGCACCTTCGCGCTGCAATACATGCATATTTCGAACCCCGAAGAGGCCGGTTGGCTGAAGGAGCGGATCGAGGGCTATGGCAAGGAAATCGCCTTCACCCGCGAAGGCCGCCGCGCCATCCTGAACAAGCTCGTCGAGGCCGAGGGCTTCGAAAAGTTCCTGCATGTCAAATACATGGGCACGAAACGCTTCGGTCTGGACGGCGGCGAAGCGCTGATCCCGGCGATGGAGCAGATCGTGAAACGCGGCGGCGCGCTCGGCCTGAAAGAGGTCGTGATCGGCATGCCGCACCGCGGCCGTCTGTCGGTGCTGGCCAATGTGATGCAAAAGCCCTATCGCGCGATCTTCCACGAATTCCAGGGCGGCAGCTACAAGCCCGATGACGTGGACGGCTCGGGCGACGTGAAATACCACCTCGGGGCCTCGGCGGATCGCGAATTCGACGGCAACCGCGTGCACATGTCGCTGACCGCGAACCCCTCGCACCTCGAGGCGGTGAACCCGGTCGTGCTGGGCAAGGTCCGCGCGAAACAGGACCAGCTGAACGACACCGACCGCACCGCGGTGCTGCCGATCCTGCTGCATGGCGACGCGGCCTTTGCCGGTCAGGGCGTGGTGGCGGAATGCTTCCAGCTGTCGGGGATCAAGGGCCACCGCACCGGCGGCTGCATCCATATCGTCGTGAACAACCAGATCGGCTTCACCACGGCGCCGCATTTCAGCCGCACCTCGCCCTATCCGACCGATATCGCGCTGATGGTCGAGGCGCCGATCTTCCACGTGAACGGCGATGACCCCGAGGCCGTGGTCCACGCCGCCAAGGTCGCCACCGAATTCCGCCAGAAGTTCCGCAAGGACGTGGTTCTGGACATCTTCTGCTATCGCCGCTTCGGTCACAACGAAGGCGACGAGCCGATGTTCACCAACCCGCAGATGTACAAGAACATCAAGGGCCACAAGACCACGCTGCAGCTTTATACCGAGCGTCTCGTGGCCGACGGGCTGATCCCCGAAGGCGAGATCGAGGATATGAAGGCCGCCTTCCAGGCGCATCTGAACGAGGAATTCGAATCCGGCAAGCAGTTCAAGCCGAACAAGGCCGACTGGCTCGATGGCCGCTGGAAACACCTCGACCGGCAAAGCTCGGATTATGACGCGGGCGTCACCCCGGTCTCGCCCGAGACGCTGGCCGAAGTGGGCCGCGCGCTGACCACCTATCCGGCCGATTTCGACATCCACAAGACCGTCGCGCGCCAGCTCGACGCGAAGAAGGCGATGTTTGAAACCGGCCGCGGCTTCGACTGGGCGACCGCCGAGGCGCTGGCCTTCGGCACGCTGCTGGCCGAGGGTTTCCCGGTCCGCCTGTCGGGTCAGGACTGCACCCGCGGCACCTTCAGCCAACGTCATTCGGGCCTGATCGACCAGACCACCGAGGAACGCTATTATCCGCTGAACCACATCAAGCCGGGTCAGGCGCGCTACGAGGTCATCGACTCGATGCTCTCGGAATATGCGGTGCTGGGCTTTGAATACGGCTATTCGCTGGCCGAACCGAATGCCCTGACCCTGTGGGAGGCGCAGTTTGGCGACTTCGCCAACGGCGCGCAGATCATGTTCGACCAGTTCATCAACTCGGGCGAGCGGAAATGGCTGCGGATGTCGGGCCTCGTATGCCTCTTGCCGCATGGTTTCGAGGGTCAGGGCCCCGAGCACAGCTCGGCGCGTCTGGAACGCTTCCTGCAGCTCTCGGCCGAGGATAACTGGATCGTCGCCAACTGCTCGACGCCGGCGAACTATTTCCACATCCTGCGCCGTCAGATCCACCGCAACTTCCGCAAGCCGCTGATCATGATGACGCCGAAATCGCTGCTGCGTCATCCGCTCTGCACCTCGAAGGCCGAGGAGTTCACCACCGGCTCGTTCTTCCGCCGCGTGATGTGGGACGATGCCGACACCCAGCATCAGGGCAACAGCGAGTTCAAGCTGGCGGCCGATGCCAAGATCAAGCGCGTCGTGATCTGCTCGGGCAAGGTCTATTACGACCTGCTGGCCGAGCGCGACAAACGCGGGCTGGAGGATGTCTACATCCTGCGTCTGGAACAGTTCTATCCGTTCCCCGCGCATTCGATGGTGACGGAGCTCACGCGCTTCAAGGATGCCGAGATCGTCTGGTGTCAGGAAGAGCCGAAGAACCAGGGCGCCTGGACCTTCGTCGAGCCGAACATCGAATGGGTCCTGTCAAAGATCGACGCGAAACACGGCCGTCCGCGCTATGCGGGCCGCGCCGCGTCCGCCTCGCCCGCGACGGGTCTGGCAAGCCGCCACAAGGCAGAGCAAGACGCGCTCGTGCATGACGCGCTGGAGGGCTGAGACCATGGCAATCGAAGTCCGTGTGCCGACGCTGGGCGAAAGCGTCTCGGAGGCGACCGTTGCGAGCTGGTTCAAGAAACCGGGCGACATGGTGGCCGCCGATGAGATGCTCTGCGAGCTGGAAACCGACAAGGTGACCGTCGAGGTCCCGGCGCCCGCCGCCGGGGTCTTGGGCGAGATCGTCGCCAAGGAAGGCGAGACCGTGGGCGTGAACGCGCTCCTTGCCATGATCACTGATGCGGGCGCGGCAGCCGCCGCCCCCGCCGCCAAATCCGAAGGCCCGGCAGCCCCTCAGACCGCCGCGCCGCAATCTCAAGAGGTCAAAATGACGGACGTTATGGTGCCCGCACTGGGCGAGTCGGTTTCCGAAGCCACCGTTTCCACCTGGTTCAAGAAGGTCGGTGATGCGGTCGCGCAGGACGAGATGCTCTGCGAGCTGGAAACCGACAAGGTCTCGGTC
>JACXUS010000291.1 GCA_014763785.1 Sphingomonadales bacterium
GCCCCGCGATCTCGGCCTCGGGCAGGGTGACGGGGGCGGGGAAGGGGGTGTTGAGGAAATCGGCCTGGGTCATGGGTCTTCTGTTCAAAAGGGGCGGCATCAGGGGCGCGGGGCCGCATCTGCGTCATCTTGCGGCGGCGCGCTCAGACTGTCCAGAACCTGCGCAGCCAGCGGGCGGGTGATCGCGCGCCGCTCGGCCAGCGCGCGGGCATCGAGCGCCGCCACCAGCCGCCGCGCCGTGGCCAGCGAGCGGTCCATATGCGTCACGAGCCAGGGGATCAGCGCGGGCGGCACGGCCAGCTGGCGATCGGCAAAGAGCTTGACGAGCACGGCGGACAACAGCGCATCATCGGGCGGCTCGATGCGCACGCTGGCCATCGCGCTCATGCGGCTGATCAGGTCGGGCAGGGTCAGGCCCCAGTCGCGCGGCGGCGTCCTGGCGGTCAGCAACAGCCGCCCGCCCTCGGCCGCCATCAGGTTGTAAAGATGAAAGAGCGCGGCTTCCTGCGCAGGATCGCCCGCAACGGCCTCGGCATCCTCGACGACCACAGCGGCAGAGCGGGACAGCGCGGGCGCGCTCTGCTCGCAGAGCGCGCCCGCGCCCCCTTGGCCCGCCTCGGCGCCAAGGCTCGCGCGCACCACCTCTGCGCCGTTTTCCTCGGCCCAGATCGCCGCCAGATGCGACTTGCCCGCGCCCTCGGGGCCGATCAGCAGCATCCGCCCGCCGGGCCAGCCCTGCGCCTGATCCAGCGTCGCCACCGCCAGCGCATTCGCGGGCGCCACATAGAAATCGCCGCGCCCGCGCGAGGGGCGCAGGCGCAGGTCAAAGGCAAGCTGGCGGGTCGGATCAGAGGCCATCCTTGGGCGCGGTCTCGGGCTGCGGCGCCTGCACTTCGGGCGAGGGGCCGAGGGTTTCGGGGGGCGCTTCATCGCCCCATTCGAGCCCCTTGTAAAGCCTGCCGCCGAGATAGTGATCCAGCATGAAACGCACGATCACCCCGATCATCGCCGCCACCGGCACCGCCACCAGCATGCCGACGAAGCCAAAGAGCGTGCCAAAGGCCGACAGCGCGAAGATCAGCCAGAGCGGATGCAGCCCGACCGAAGAGCCGACCAGTTTGGGCGTGATCACATTGCCCTCGAGGAATTGCCCCGCCGCGAAGATCGCCGCGACAATCCCGATCGAGACCCAGTCCCCCCAGAACTGAAAGAGCGCAAGCCCGATCGCCAGCGCGCCGCCCACCAATGCGCCGACATAGGGAATGAAGGTCAGCCCCCCCGCAATCGCGCCCGCGATCATGCCAAAACTGAGCCCCGCCAGCATCAGCGCCACCGCATAGAAGGTGCCAAGGATCAGGCAGACCGAGATCTGCCCGCGCACGAACCCCGACAGCACCCGGTCGATGTCGCGCGCAATCTGGCGGATCGTCGGCGCATGGTCGCGCGGCAGCCAGCCGTCGATTTTCGCCACCATCCGGTCCCAGTCCAGAAGCATGTAGAACGCCACCACCGGCACGACGACGATGAAAACGACGAAGTTCACGACGCCCATCGCCGAGCCAAGAACCGCGCTGGCGAGTTCCCCGCCGCGCGCCTTGACCGCCTCGCCAAGGCTCGCCAGCGTCTCGTTGATCGCCGAGCCGGGCTCCATCAGCGAGGGGAATTGCGTGGTCAGGAAGCTTTGCAGCCGCGTCGCGATCTCGGGGGCGGTGGCGACAAGCTGGGTCAGCTGATGGATCAGCGTCGGGATCACGGCAAGGCCGAAGACGATGAATCCGAGCGTGGCAAGGATCGCAATCGTGGCGGTGGCCGCGACCCGGCTCAGCCCCATGCGTTCGAGCCGGTCGGCGACGGGATCGAGGAAATAAGCAATCGCGCCCCCGACAAGGAAGGGCAGGATCACATCGCCCAAGCCCCAGAGCAACGCCGCCAGCGCCACCGCCGCGAGGCCCCAATAACTCACCTGTTGCCGAACCGGCAGCGCCATCACTCTCTCCCTTTCAAGGTCCTGGGTAGATTGGCAGGTTCGGGCGCGGGTTCAAGGGGGGCGGGGTGGCGCCCGCCATTCCAAGCCGATCTTGCCGCGCGGGCGCTTTTCCGTTAGCCCATGGCCAACGCAAAATCCCATCCGCAGGTCCAAGATGCGCCTTTCCCGCTATTTCCTCCCCGTCCTCAAGGAAACCCCCGCCGAGGCGCAGATCGCCAGCCACCGGCTGATGCTGCGCGCGGGCATGATCAAGCAGCAATCGGCGGGCATCTATTCGTGGCTGCCCTTGGGCTACAAGGTGCTCAAGCGCGTCGAGCAGATCGTCCATGAGGAGCAGATCCGCGCGGGCCACATCCCCCTGCTGATGCCGACGCTGCAATCGGCCGATCTGTGGCGCGAAAGCGGCCGCTATGACGATTACGGCCAGGAAATGCTGCGCCTCAAGGACCGGCACGACCGCGACATGCTCTATGGTCCGACGAACGAGGAGATGATCACCGACATCTTCCGCGCCAATGTCTCGAGCTACAAGCAACTGCCGCTGACGCTCTATCATATCCAGTGGAAATTCCGCGACGAGATGCGCCCGCGCTTTGGCGTGATGCGGGGCCGCGAATTCCTGATGAAGGACGGCTATACCTTTGATTTGACGCGCGAAGACGCGCTGCATGCCTATAACCGCCATCTGGTCAGCTATCTGCGCACCTATGAGCGCATGGGCCTGCAGGCGATCCCGATGCGGGCGGACGGCGGCCCGATCGGCGGCGATTACACCCATGAATTCCTCGTGCTGGCGGAAACCGGCGAATCCGAGGTGTTCTATGACAGCGAAGTCACCGATCTGACCTTCGGCGACCGCCAGATCGACTATGACAACCGCGAACAGTGCCAGAGCATCCTGGAGGAATTCACCTCGCGCTATGCCCGCACCGATGAAACCCACGATCCGGCGCTGTTCGAGCAGATCCCCGAAGCGCGCCGCCGCGTCGCCCGCGGCATCGAGGTCGGGCAGATCTTCTATTTCGGCACGAAATATTCCGAAGCCATGGGCGCGAGCGTGGTCACGCCGGATGGCAGCCGCGTGCCGGTCGAAATGGGCTCGCACGGGATCGGCGTCTCGCGCCTTCTCGGCGCGCTGATCGAGGCCAACCACGACGACAAGGGCATCATCTGGCCCGAGGGCGTGACGCCATTCCATTGCGGGATTGTCAATCTGAAACAAGGGGATAGCGCCACAGACGCCGCTTGCGAAGGGCTCTATGCCGCGCTGGTCGCGAAGGGGCTCGAGCCGCTTTATGATGACCGCGACGAACGGGCGGGGGCGAAATTCGCCACCATGGACCTGATCGGTCTGCCGTGGCGGATCACCGTCGGCCCGCGGGGGCTGGCGGCGAATGTGGTCGAGCTGACCTCGCGCCGCACCGGTGAGAGCGAGGAGCTCTCGGCCGAGGCCGCGGTGGAGCGCATCGCGCAGATCTACGCCGGGCGCTGATGCGGGGGCTTCTGGCC
>JACXUS010000292.1 GCA_014763785.1 Sphingomonadales bacterium
CCAGAAGACCGACCCCTCGTTCGGTTCGCTCTCGACCCCGATCCGGCCGCCCATCGCCTGAATGATGCGCCGCGCAATGCCAAGTCCGAGGCCAGAGCCGGTATGTTCGCGCGATTGCGCCGGGTCGAGGGTCACGAAATCCTCGAAGATCCGCTCGGCATCCTCGGGGGAGATGCCGACGCCGGTGTCGATCACCCGGAATTCGAGCTCCGCCGCGGCGGCGTGATATTCGATCTCGACCCGCACCAGCCCCTGCGTGGTGAATTTCACCGCATTGCCGATCAGATTGAGCAGGACCTGCCGGATCCGGATCGGATCGCCCTCAAGCGCACCGGGCAGGGCGCCGAGGGTCTCCAGCTCCATCCGGTTGCCGCGCGCGGCGGCGGCATCGCGCTGCGCCTCGATCAGCTGGGCGGCCAGGGCGGCCGGGTCGAAGGCGGTGCGCTGGAACGACAGCTTGCCCGCATCGAGCCGCTCCACATCCAGCACATCATTGACATGTTGCAACAGGATCTGCCCGGCCTGCTCCATCGCCTGAACGAAGCGGCCCTGTTCGGTGTTCAAAGGCGTCTCGCGCAGCAGGTCGAGCGTGCCGAGCAGGCCGTTGAGCGGCGTGCGCATCTCATGGCTCATCACCGCGACGAAAGCGGCCTTCGCGCGTTCGCCCTGCATCGCGCGGTCGCGCGCCTCGATCAGCTCGCGTTCGGCGCTGACCCGGTCGGTGATGTCGCGCAGATAGGAGACGAAGACCTGCCGCTTGCCGATCCGCGTGGTCGAGACCGACAGTTCGACCGGGAACTTGCTGCCGTCGCGGCGCCGCGCCTCGAGCGAGATCAGCCCGCGCCCGACGATCCGCGCCTCGCCGGTCTCCAGATAGCGGCGGAAGCCGCGCTCATGCGCGGCGGCCTGCGCGCGCGGCACGATCAGATCGGCCAGCCGGCGGCCGATCGCCTCGTCGCGCTGATAGCCGAAGATCCGCTCCGAGGCGGGGTTGAATTCGGTGACGCGCCCGTCCTGATCAATCACGATCACCGCATCCAGCGCGGTGCCGATCACCGCCTCGAGCCGGGCCTTGGCCGCGCGCAGCGAGCGCGCCTGCCGCATGCCGAAGCGCCACAGCCACCACAGCGCGATCAGCCCCGCGGTCAGCACCCCCAGAAGCGCCGTGGTCAGCAGCGCCAGGCGGACCAGCGCTAGGAACACCCGCTCGCGCTGCAGCTTGGCCTCTTCGGTGAATTCGCGCAGCCCCTGCAACGAGACGGTGCGGACGTGTTCGGCCCGGGCGGCGGTGCTCAGGCGCAGCGCGGGCAGGGCGGCGCGCAGGGCCTCGGGGCCGCGATCCACGATCGCGGCGGTCTGGGTGGTGAAGCGGGTGATCCGCTCCACGGCGCTGGCCACGTCCGGATTGGTCACGACCTCGCGAAAGCGCTACCCTTCCAGCACGGTATCGACGCGGGCGTAGAAGATATCGAAGCGGCGGCGCACCTCGGCCAGATCGGTGTCCTGCGGCGGCGCCTCCAGCAGGGTGAGCCGCAGCCGGCCGAATTCGACCTCGAGCTGGGCGAGCGACCATTGCAGATTGTCGGAATTGGCGATGGCGAGCTGGTCGATTTCCTGCCGCACCTCCGAGGAATAGCGGAAGATCCCGCCCACCGCGCCGAGCAGCGTCACCACCAGCAGCACGATCCAGACCGCCCCCGGCACCGCGCGCGGCAGACGCGCGGAGAAGCCCCCGGCTTCGGGGGGCTGACCGGCGTCGGGTGAAAGTGCCGGGTCTTCGGGGGGAGCTGCCTGCGCAATCCCCTCGCGATCTGTTGCGGGCCGTTCTGGCGCCATCTTCACCGTCCTGGTCTGTTAGGGTTCGACGCCGATCCGGTCGAGTTGCCAGATGCTGCGCGAATAAATCACTTCGTTCCTGAAATTATCAGAAGAATCATAGGGATAGACGAGCCACAGCGGCCCCTTGTCGCGCAGGGTCATCGCTGCGCCATTGCGCCGGAAGGCCAGCAGCGCCTCGCCCGCGCGGATCTCGGCGACCGGGATCGTGATCGCGTAATCATTGCTTGCAGTCAGTCGCAGCGTCCCCGAGCTGACGCCGAGGCGGGTCAGCAGGTCGTGCAGGTAGACCCCCTCGAAGTGCTGCCGCCCCTCGGTCCAGATCGTCGAGGTGGTGAAGGCGCCCGCGGGCAGCGCGTCCAGCAGAGCCTGATCATAGTGCAGATCGGTGGCGCCCGCGCCAGAGACGGTCAGCAGGACAGGCCCCTCCGGCGCCATCGTCTCGGCGGCCGGGGCCGCGGTTTGCGCCCGCGCCGGTTGTCCGATCAGGCCCGGCAGCCCCAGAACCAGCAAGAGCCCGATGATCACGATCCGCATGTCTTCCCCCTGGACAGATACCCTTTCGGCAAGTGTGGCACGGTCCTTGCGCGCATTCAGCAGGGCATCAGGATAGGCGCATGATCTAAAGGATAGGTTAACGGCTCCTTGCTAACTAGGGGGCTTGCCAGCGGCGCAGGCGCTGACAGATGGTGTGCGGGCTGGCGTCCGCGGCTGGCGCGGCGGGCTGGCGTGGCCGGACCGTGCGCGGCGGCGGGGCGCGGTGGCGGGCCGACGAGGAGAACCCATGCGACTGTTATTGGCCGATGACCATGATCTGGTGCGCGACGCGATTGCGGCCCTGCTGCGGCAGGGCGGCTGCGACGAGGTGCGCACCGCGGGCACGCTCGAAGAGGCGCTCGAGGCGCTGGCCGGGGGCGCGGCCTTCGATCTTGTGCTGCTCGATTACGACATGCCGGGGATGGATGGTCTGGCCGGGCTCGAGGCGCTGCGGGCGCGTCACCCGGGGCAGGCGGTTGCGCTGATCTCGGGCTCGGCCAAGCCCTCGGTTGCGCGCGCGGCGATTGCGGCCGGGGCGATCGGCTTCGTGCCCAAGACATTGCCCGCGCGCTCGATCATCGGGGCGGTGACGCTGATGACCTCGGGCTCGGTCTTCGCGCCCTTCGATTTTCTGGCGCAGGACGAGGCGCTGGCCGGGATCGAGGGGCTCAGCGCGCGCGAAAGCGAGGTGCTGCGCGGGCTCTGCGCGGGGCAGACCAACAAGGAAATCGCCCGCGCGCTGGAGCTGCAGGAGGTGACGGTGAAGCTGCATGTGCGCACGCTGAGCCGCAAGATCGGCGCGCGCAACCGCACCCATGCGGCGATGATCGCGCGCGAGAACAAATGGGTTTGAAATCAGCGGCTTGCCTGTCGATCTTGTGACGGATGCCGGGCGCGGTCAGATTGTCCGTGGTAGATTTCAGTGCAAAAACAGTGCCTTGCGCGGCGAAGTTGAGTCCGGCTGCGGTGTTTTGCGCGGTTTTCCAAATCGTATTTTAAAACAATGCCCTAGGGGTCAGAGTTTAGGGTCGGGACCCATAAATCGACTTGAGGCTGCACGGGCTGCATGATTCAAGCTCCCAAACAGAGGGGGCATGATGAGCGGGCATTTCTGGTTGACCG
>JACXUS010000293.1 GCA_014763785.1 Sphingomonadales bacterium
GCGGCAACGCCAGCGCAAAGGCCGCGGCAAAGCCCGTCTGCAGCGCGATCACCGCGCCAAGCGCCGCCGAGGCGGACACCCCGACCAGCCCCGGCTCGGCCAGCGGATTGCGCAGATAGCCCTGCAGGGCCGCCCCGGAGAGCCCCAGCGAGGCGCCGATCATCACCGCCAGAAGCGCCCGCGGCAGACGGATTTCCCGCATCACCAGCGGCAAGGGCCCCTCGCCACCGGCCAGCGCGCGCAGGCTTTCCATCGGGTCCGACGGCACCGCCCCGATCAGCAGCGAGGCCAGAAACAGCAGCGCCAGCGCCGCCAGCAGCGCCGAAATGAGACGGGTCATTGCGCCATCCCCTGCCGCACCGCGCCCAGCTGCGCCACAGTGTCGAGCGCCGCGGGCAGGCCACAGATCCAGTTGCGATCCTCGACCTGCACGCGGCGCGCCTGCATCTCGGCCAGCGCCGGATGGGCGAGGATCTCCTCGGAGCGCGAGGCGCCGGGATAGCGCGGCCCGGTGATCACCAGATCGGGCGCGGCAAAGATCAGCGCCTCGAGCGGCAGGGTCCCGCCATAATCATAGCCGAGCTCGCGCGCGATATAGTCGAACCCCGCCGCTTCGATCACCTCGGCCGAAAGGCTGTGGGTGCCGGTAATATAGCCATTGGCGGAATAGATCGCGGCGCGCGGCCGGGGCGCGCCCGCAGGCGCCCGCAGCGCCGCCAGACGCGCGTCAAAATCGGCAATCATCGCGGCGGCCTCGGCCTCGCGCCCCAGCGCGGCGCCCATCTGGGTCAGCCCCGCGCGGATATCCTCGATCCCCGAAGCGGGGGCGAATTCCACCACCGGAATGCCAAGGCCGCGCAGCATCTCGACGGTGGCGCGCGGCGAATAGGTGCCCGCAAGGACCAGATCGGGATGCAGCAGATAGACCTCTTCGGCCAGCCCATGGGTCGCGGGATAGGCCGCGGCCTGCTCGGCCATCGCCGAGGACAAGGGATCGGTCGCGATATCCGAGACCGCGACCAGCTGCCCGGGCGCGGCCAGCAGCATCGCCAGCTGATCGGTGCACAGGTTGATCGAGACCACCCGCGCGGGCGCAGGCGGAGCCGGGGGCGCAACCGCCCCCGGAACGGCAGACGGGCGTTGCCCGCCCGCCAGCGTCAGCGCGGCCAGCCCCAGAACGGCAAGGCCCCGCCAGCTCACCATTTCGCGCTCAAGCCCAGATAGGCGGTGCGGCTCTGGCCGTAATAGCCCCAGGTCTCGTAATACTCTTCGTCGAAGAGGTTCACGATCCGGGCATTCAGCGCGATGTTCTCGCTCAGGTCATAGCTCGCGGTCAGGTTCACGGTGGTGAAATCCGGCATCTTGGTCACCGCCCCATAATTCGCCCCGAAGAATTCGGTGGCGTAGCTGCCCGCGACATAGCGCAGATCGGCGCCGACATGGCCGCGGCCCTGCAACACCTCGGCCTGCGCCTGAAGGCCCAGCTCGTGCATCGGGCGCCGGTCGAGCCGGGCGCCGGTCGCGGAATGAGCATCGGTATAGGTGTAGTTTGCCGCCAGATGCAGCCAGTCATTGGCCTGCCAGGCGCCCGACAGCTCGACCCCCTGCCGCTTCGAGGTGCCCGCGATGTTATAGGCCGTGGCCCCGGCCGAGGCGATCATGTCCTCGACCTCAGCGCGGAACAGCGTGAGGCCCAGATTGCCCTGACCGCCGAAGTCGTAATCGGCGCCGAGCTCATAGCTCAGCGCGGTTTCCGGTTTCAGGTCAGGGTTGCCGGTGAAGCGGCCCGGGGCATAGCCGAATTGCTCATACATCGTCGGATAGACCGTCGCCCGGCCGACCGCGCCGCGCAGCCGCAGCCCCGACCCCGGCACCTGCCAGGCCGCCGACAGGTTCCAGGAGGTCGGATCCTCGAAGACGTCGATCTGGTCGTGGCGCAGCCCCGCCTGCACGTCGATGCCATTGCCGAACTGGCCCTGATAATCGAGCGCAATCCCGCGGGCATTGCGGCTTTCCTTGCCGCCAGACCAGGCGCTGTCCACATCGAAGGTCTCGCGCGTGGCTTCCAGCAACAGGTTCAGCTTCTGCGCCGCGCTGCGGGCATCGCCGCCATCCAGCGCGAAGGAGCCGGTATATTTGAACCGCTGCCGCGCGGAGCCATATTCGCTGTCGCCAAAGCTCGGCGATTGATAGGCCGAGGTTTCCCGCGCCGATCCCAGCTCGAAGCGGTTCAGCAGCCGCCCGCCCATCGCCTCGGCCTCGAGCCAGGCGGCGGCGATGGTCTGCTGGCGATGCGCACGCTCATCCGAGTCGACGATGTAATCGGCCGGATCCGTAGCCAGGTAATTCGTCGCATCATAGCCATAGCGCTGATCGACATGGCGGAAGCTGAGCCCGGCCCGAACCCCGGGCGCAATCGTATAATCGCCATTGAGCGAGATCGTGTCCACATCGTTGAACTCGGTGTCGCCGCCCGCACGCGCGCCGTCCTCGCCCTCGGTGGTCTTGCGCTCGACCGAGGCCGAGACCTGCCCGCCCTCGAAGCCCTGCCGGGCATAGGCGTTCAGCCGCATGCTGTCGTTGCCGCCGACCTCGACGCCGCCACCATAGCTCAGCCCCGGGCCTTCGGCGCGCTTGGTGGTGATCGAGATCACACCGGCCATTGCGGACGTTCCGTAAAGCGCCGATTGCGGGCCGCGCAGCACCTCGATGCGCGCGATATCGGCGACCGGCAGGCCCGAGAAGCTGAATTCGCCGTTGGTGGTGTTGTTCGCCACCACCCCGTCGATCAGCACCAGCGTATGGTTCGTCTCGCCGCCGCGCAGAAAGACATTGGTGTAGGTCTCCCCCGAAGAGGCGACCGACACGCCCGGCAGCGCGCGCAGCGCCGCCTCGACCGTGGTCAGGCCACGACGCTCGATGTCCTCGGCGGTGACGGCGCTGTAATCGCGGGTGAAGGCCTCGGCAGCGATGCCGGTCAGCCCGCCCGAGACGACGATATCGTCAAGCGCCATCTCCTGCGCGGCGGCAAGGCCGGGGGCAAGGGCGGCAGTCAGGGCGGTGGTCAAGCACAGGATACGGGTCTGGGCGCTGAGCGCGCGGGTCTTGGTCATGGGTCATCCCCCGGATGCGGGGCCAGCGGCGGCCCTCGCGTGAACGATCGGTCCTTGGGGGAATCCCCGCAGACAGTGAAACGTCACCGCTGCGGTTTGCGCCGCTCCCATGCGCGCCCCGCGCCGGGAAAGGGTGATCCTCCAAGCAGGTCTCCTGGCTCGCGGGTCGTCACGCGGTTCCACCTTCCCGGGCCGGGGCCCAGTGGTCTTCGGATCGCGCTCGCCGCTCACAGTTGCGGGGGCAGCTCCGGATCGGGGCACGCCCCTGCCGGATTCCCTTTTCACCGGCCCTGCGGCCGGAACTTGGATGGTTCCTCCTGACGGATCGGGGGGCTTGTTGTCAAGCGCGGAAGGGGGTTGCGGCCCGCGCGTCAAGG
>JACXUS010000294.1 GCA_014763785.1 Sphingomonadales bacterium
GCCCCCTTGGGGGCCGCAACCGCCCCGTTCAGACCGCTTCAGCCTCGCGCGCGGCCCACATCTTCTGGAAGGCCGGCCGCGCCTGGCACAGGTCTAGCCAGGATGTCACCCGCGGAAAGGCCGCCATCAGCGCCTTGTGCGGCTGGGCATAGCGCACCACCTCGGCCATGTTGATATCGGCCACGGTGAAGCGCCCGCCCACCATATGGCTATGCGCGCCCAGATGTGCCTCGAGCGCGGCAAAGGGCCGCCTGAGCCGGTCCGAGGCGCGCTCGATCGCGGCCTCGGCGCCCTCGGCCACGCCCTTGGCATAGGCCATGGAAATCTCCAGCGCATCGGTCTCGATCCCGGTCGCGCCATAAAGCGCCCATTGTTCCATCAGCGCCTCTTCGCGCGCATCCTTGGGCGCCAGCGGCCCGCCCGCCTTGCGCGCGAGGTAAAGGTTGATCGCCAGCGATTCCGACAAGATCAGGCCGGCATCCTCCATCACCGGGATCGCCCCCGCGGGCGAGAGCCGCAGGAAATCCGGACTGCGCGTGTTCAGCGCCGCCCCGGCCGAGGCCGGATCGACCCCGCGCGCCTCCAGCCGATAGGCCTGAATCACCGGCTTCAGCTGCCAGGCAAGGCCCAGCTCCTCCAGCGCCCAGATGTTGCGCGTCGCGCGCGAGCGATACATGCCATAAAGTGTGATCATCGGCGCCCCCCGGGCCGCTCCGGCCCCTCAGCGATCCGGCCCGCCCGGATCGGTGACGCCAGACTGCGGCGCCCCGGCGCGAAAGAAAAGGGGGGGAAATGGCGCCAAGGGGTGCGTTTTGTGACGGTTTCTTGACGCGCATCAACGAAATCGCAGCGAAGCCGCGGTAACATCGCCCCGATCATGTAAAGAGTCGGAGGGAACGCATGGACGAACAGATCGCGCAAGACGCGGTGCAGGCTCAGCCTGAGGCGCCGCAGGGGGAGGTCAGCGCCGCGCTGATGCACGCCGATCCGGCCGCGGCCCCCGCAGCGGTGCCCGCCGAAGCTGCCCCTGCCGAAGCGCCCGCCGAAGCCGCCCCCGCGCCGGGCGAAGACGCGCTGCACGGGCCGCAGCGCTTCCCGAAACTCGATCCGAACCAGATCCGTCTGGCCTTTGAAAGCGGCAAATACCCCTATCCGCGCAAGATGGGCGCCCCCGCCTATGAGAAGGAAAAGGCGCTCTTGCAGGCCGAGCTGCTCAAGGTGCAGCTCTGGGCGCAGGAGACCGGGCAGAAATTCGTGATCCTCTTCGAGGGCCGCGACGCGGCGGGCAAGGGCGGCACGATCAAGCGCTTCAACGAGCATCTCAATCCGCGGTTCGCCCGCGTCGTGGCGCTGAACAAGCCCACCGACGAAGAGCGTGGCCAGTGGTATTTTCAGCGCTATATCAACTGGTTGCCGACCAAGGGCGAGATGGTTTTCTATGATCGCAGCTGGTATAACCGCGCCGGCGTCGAGCGGGTCATGGGCTTTTGCTCGCCCTCGGAATATCTCGAATTCATGCGTCAGGCGCCCGAGTTCGAGCGGATGCTGGTGCGCTCGGGGATCCGGCTTTACAAATACTGGTTCTCGGTCACCCGCGAGGAACAGCGCCGCCGGTTTGAAGCGCGCGGGACCGATCCGCTGAAACGCTGGAAGCTGTCGCCGATCGACCTTGCGAGCCTCGACAAATGGGATGATTACACCGAGGCGAAAGAGGCGATGTTCTTCTATACCGACACCGCCGATGCGCCCTGGGTGATCATCAAGTCGAACGACAAGAAGCGCGCGCGGCTCAATTGCATGCGGCATTTCCTCTCGACGCTCGATTATCCCGACAAGGACCCGGCGATCGCGACGCCGCCCGATCCGCTGATCGTGGGCCATGCCAGCCATGTGATCCACGGCTCGGATCATATTCTGGGCGCCTCGATGCATCCGGCGCAGCGCCGCACCGGACGCTGAGGCCGCGCCGTCGCGCTTGACCACCCCGGCGGCGGCGCTAGCTGCTCCCGAAGCCCGGGCCGCGAAAGCCCAGGCCGCAAAGCGGGTCCGCAGCGGGGATGCAATGGACTGGAACGAGGTCTTCACCGGCGAGGCGTATCGCTACGGCACCGAACCCGCGGCCTTCGTCGCGCGCCAGATGTGGCGCGTGGCCCCCGGCGCGCGGGTGCTGAGCATCGCCGAGGGCGAGGGGCGCAATGCGGTCTGGATGGCGGGGCAGGGGTTGCAGGTCACCGCGGTCGAGGCCGCAGCGACCGCGCGGGCCAAGGCCGCAAGGCTGGCTGCCACCCGCGGCGTGACCGTCGAGTGGATCGCCGCGGATCTGCGCGATTACACTTGGCCCGAGGCCGGGTTTGACGCCGTGCTCGGCTGTTTCATCCAATTCGCCCCGCCTGCGTTTCGCGCCGCGATTTTCGCGGGCCTCGCGCGGGCTTTGCGCCTGGGCGGCCTTGTGTTCCTGCACGGCTTCGCGCGCCGTCAGATCGGCTATGGCAGCGGCGGGCCCGTCGCGGTGGAACAGCTCTATTCCCTCGATCTGCTGCGCGGCGCCTTCCCGGGCTGGCCGGTGCTGCATCAGGCCGATTACGATTCGACCCTGAGCGAGGGGGCCGGCCATTCCGGCCGGGCCGCCCTGATCGACTTTGTCGCGCGCAAGCCCGGCTGAACCCGGCTTTTGGTGCGCCGCGGCCCGCTTCACGCGTATTTTATGCCCGAATGTGCATTAGTCACATTTCTGCGGCTGCACAGGCTGTCATAGTGGCGCCGACGGATCGGTCCGGGGCGCACCCGGGTCCCGGCCTTCAGCACGCAACTTTGGAGCCAGCCATGCGCAAATTCATTCTCGCCGCCCTTCCCGCCGCCGCCCTGCTGATCGGGGGCGTTGCCCATGCCGATGAGATGCAGATGATCGAGGCCCGTCAGGCCTATTTCAAATCGCTCGGCGCCTCGATGAAGGCGATGGGCCCGCTGACCAAATCCTTCGATGCCGCCGCCGCCAAGGCCGAGGCCGAGAAGCTCAAGGCCGCGCTGGCCGTCGATGTCGCGCCGAATTTCGCGCCGGGCACCTCGGTCGACGAGTTCCCGGGCGAGACCGAGGCGCTGGCCAAGATCTGGGACAATATGGAGGATTTCGGCGCCAAGGCGGCGGCGCTGCACGAGGCGGGCGCCGAGCTGATCGCGGTGGCCGAAGCGGGTGACGGCGCGGCGTTTGCCGCGGCCTATGGCAAGATGGGCGGCACCTGCAAGGCCTGCCACGACGCCTATCGTCTGGCCGACTGAGGCCGTTTGACCGGGGCGCGCCGGGCCCCGCGGGGCCCGGCGCCGCGGGGCCGCTTGCGGCCCCGCCCCTGCTCAAAGCGGTGGCCGCTCGCGGCCCCGCGCCCTGCTCAAAACGGTGGCCGCTTGCGGCCCCGCGCCCTGAAAAAAACCGGGACCGCTTTCGGCCCCACCTGCCGACGACAGGGGCAGATCCCCGTC